>JAVBOS010000085.1:0-3171 GCA_031550255.1 Anaeroplasmataceae bacterium
GGTATAACACTTACGTTATACATTTTAGCATATTTTAATATTTCATCAATTCCAAAGACACTATCGTGGTCTGTTAACGCAAAAATATCTACGTTATTTTTTTTAGCCTGTAAAACTAATTGCTCTGGAGTAAAAACACCATCTGAATATGTTGTATGATTATGTAAATCTATTTTCATAGTTGTGTTCCTCGTCTTTAAAATATTACATGTAGTATTTTAACATAAAATGTAGATAAAAAGAAATGAAAGTATTCATTTCTTTTTATTTAAGCGTTATTTTTTAAAATTTTTAAATATAAGTTAATCATTGGCCCATTAATGCAGATTAAAACGAATGTCAAACTAAATGAACTTATAATAATTTTATTAAAAAATATTAACTGTAAAATTATTGTAGTTATGGTTAATATGATATCAACTATTATTCTTGCTATACCAAAACTATATTTTTTAAATGGTTTTAAATTATTTATTAACGTTACTAGACATTCTAAAGCTGACATTGATAATTTTGTTTTTAAAATTAAAACAACTCCAATTGCTGAAAGATTGATAGCTATTAAAAATTCAATAACTTTAATAATAAACAATGAATTATCATATTTTATTATACTTACAAAGAAATTTATAAATAAACTTAAAACAAATAAGGCTATTACCGATATATAAATATCCTTATTTTTATATCTAATAAAATAAACAATTAAAATAACCATACATATAATAAAATTAACAAAACCTACAGTAATTCCTGTTTTTTTACTTACCACGTTCATAACATAATCAATTGGATTACTTCCTAACCCATGATGAAAATGTAATGATATCCCTAAAGCTACTAATAATAATCCAAATATATAGATAGCCACCTTTTTTGCATTAATCATTTATTAAACCAACTTTTCGCAAATTTTGATTGCTGTTTTTAATCCATCAAGAGCAGCGCTCATGATTCCTCCAGCATATCCAGCTCCCTCTCCAATTGGGTAGATACCTCTTATATTTGCTTCTTTTTGTTCATTACGTGTCATTCTTATTGGGCATGATGTTCTAGTTTCTACTCCCGTCAAAACTGCATCATCAAAGGCAAAACCTCTCATTTTTTTATCAAATAATGGTAATGCTTCTTTTAAAGAATTTACAACATAGTTTGGTAAACATCTATTTAAATCAGTAAAAGTTACGCCATGCGGATAGCTAGGTGTAACACTACGATATTTTTGTGCTACTTTATTATTTAAAAATTCTTTAACTAAATTAGCTGGTGCTTTATAATCACCAGCAATTTCATATGCTAATTTTTCATATTTTTCCTGATAATCAAGCCCATCCAAAATTGATGTTTTATAATAATCAACTGGATCAACATTAACAAGTAATGCGGCATTTGAGTTTTCCATATCCCTATTTCTTTTACTCATTCCATTAGTCAAAATACTGAATTCTTCACTTTGACTAGCCATTACTTGTCCACCAGGACACATACAAAATGTATAAACACTTCGATTTTTTAAATGAACAGCCACCTTATATGAAGCCGGTGGTAACATTTTATAAAATTCACCATATTGAATTTTATTAATATATTCTTGTTTATGTTCGATTCTAACTCCCATACTAAAGCTTTTAGCTTCCATTTGTAATCCTTTAGAATATAACATTTTAATTGTATCTCTAGCAGAATGACCTAATCCTAAAATTAAACAATCTGTTTCTAATATAAATTTATTATCTTTATTCGTTACTTCAATTTTACTTATCCCTTGATTATTTTCAATATTAGTAAATTGATGATTAAAATAAAAACTACCACCTAATGTTTCTATTTCTTCTCTAATACTTTTAATTGTCTTTTCTAAATAATCAGTTCCAATATGAGGCATTCCTTCATACAAAATTTCCTTTGGTGCACCATGTTTAACTAATTCTTGTAAAATAAACTTATTTAATTCATCTTTAACATTTGTTGTTAATTTTCCATCAGAAAATGTTCCTGCGCCACCTTCACCAAATTGAATATTTGATGAAGTATTTAGTTTTTTATTGTTTAAAAAATCGTCAACTTCTTTAACTCTTTCTTCCATTTTTGAACCACGTTCAATGATAATAGGTTTAGCTTTTGATCTTGCTAAATATAGGGCGCTAAAAATGCCTGATGGACCAAATCCAATAATTATAGGACGATATTTATGATTATAATTATGGTATTGTAACTTTACTTCTTGTTCAATATATTCTTCTATTTCTTTATATTGTAATAATCTTGCTTTATTATAATCTTTAACATCTATAATAAGCGAATAAATTATTGTTATTTTATCCTTTTGTCTTGCATCTATAGACTTTTTTACAATTATAATTTCTAATAAATCTTCATCTTTTGTTCTAAATTTATCTAAAACAACTTGTCTAAGACTTCTTGTATCTTCAACTATAATCCTTAAATTATTTACTATTAATTTCATTTTTTATTATATCTTTAGCTGCTATTATAGCACTTTGAAAAGCAAATAGTAGATTATATCCACCACATACCCCATCAATATCTAAAGATTCTCCTAAGCAATATATTTTATTATTTGTTTTATAAGTTAAATTATCATTTATAAAATTTAAATCAATACCTCCAGAAATAACTTGTGAAAACTTTGTTTCATAAGTATTTATTATATTTAATTTAAATGATTTTAAAATATTAATAATTTCTATTTTTTCTTTATTTTTTAAATACTCTACTAATTTTGGGTGAACTATTCCAATCAAATTATAATCACTTAAATGTTTTTCAATTTTTTCAACTGACAATTCATTTAACAAATCAATTATTAAATACGCATTTTTAGGATTGTGTAACCTAGCATAATAACTTGACATATTCATAATAACTATTCCACTTATACCATCATCTTTAAAAATGATTTCCCCATTTTCAGTATGAATTAATTTATTATCTATATATAGTTTTACATTTCCTTTTACTCTAAGCCCTGATAATCCTCTTAAATCTTCTTTAATTTTAAAGCCAGATAAAGAATTATAAAGGTTAGTTGTTTTTATATTTAGTTTTTTTATATAATCATAGACTTCATCTTGTTTATCAACTTCTAACCCTGCTTTAGATCCACTTGCAATAATTAGATAATCAAAATATTCATTATTAATATTGAAT
>JAVBOS010000034.1:0-8243 GCA_031550255.1 Anaeroplasmataceae bacterium
GCGATAAGTTCTGCCGTTTTTTCTTTTACTAGTTTTTCTAGTTCACTTCGATATCTCCTAAGTTCAAGATGTGTATTAATTCTACTTAATACTATTTCATCTATTATTGGTTTTTGAATGTAGTCAACTGCACCTAATTTAAGGGCTTTAACTTCTGTATCATCATCAATTGACGCTGTTAAAAATATTACAGGTACATCTGTAAGTCTCGGTGTTTTTTTAACATAATCAATTATGTCGAAGCCATTTATTTCTGGCATTTCATTATCAAGCAAAATAATATCCGGAGCTTGTTTATTTTCTAGGTATTTAATAGCAACTTTTCCACCAAGAGCAGCTATCACTTTATATTTGTCTTCAAGCAATGAAACTAAACGGGCTAATATTAACTCATTATCATCTACTGCTAAAACTGTAGCTTTATTTATCATTTTTAACCCTCTTATACTAAAGATATAATCTCATTAATTATTTCAAGTCCACGATCATAATCAAATGCATCAATTGAATTAATTAACTCTTTTAACTTTTCATCAATTTGTGAACTAAATGTTCTTCCAAATACTCCTTGAAGAATTTGTTTTGCGCCATTTCCATCAAAATCATCAAGTAATTTAGCTACAGCATCAAGTTGAAGACGTAGTATGGCAAAATCACCCTTTATACGTTCACTTACCGTTGCTGCCTGAACCATTATTTTTGATATACTTTCGGCTAAATTTATTAATTCAAGTTTTAAAGTTGGAAAATCATTTATACATTTTTCAATATCATTAGATTTGGCACTTATTTCTAAATTTTTGGCTTTAGTAGATAATTTTTTCATACCTATTGCAGCAAGTCCACCTTTAATACCATGAATTTCAATTCCAAATTCTTTAATATTTTTATCAATAAGTTGTTGTGCCATTTTATCACATGTTTGTGGAATTATACGAGTAAACACACGGAGTGAGTTTTCATATTTTTGTTCATTATTTGCAAATGTAGAAAGACCTGCTTTCACATCAAGATTAGGTATTTTTTTAAGTCTTTCAATAAACATACCAGCATCCTTGCGTTCTTCTAATGGTCTTTCTTGAATAGAACCTTCTGGTAACCATTTTTTCAATATTTCTACTAGTTCAGCCTTATCAATCGGTTTTGCGATAAAATCACTTAAACCTTCTTTTAAAAACATTTCCTTTGCACCAGCAACTGCATTTGCAGTAAGTGCAATAATTGTCATATTTGTATGTTTATAACTTATTTTTCTAATAAGTTTTTGAGCTTCAATTCCATCCATTTCAGGCATCATATGATCCATGAATATTAAATCATAATCATTTTGCGAAGCCATCTTGATAGCTTCCATCCCAGATAAAGCAGTATCACATTTAATTGAGCATAAATTTAACATTCCCTCAATAACTGAAAGATTAATCGCATTATCATCTACCGCAAGAATTCTAGCCTTTGGAGCATAAATAAATTCAAAATCTTTCATTGTAGCTCGTTCTACTAATTCTTTATTTCCTTCAACTATTGGTATTTCAATACTAAATGTTGAACCATCACCATATTCACTTTTTACTGATATATCTCCGCCCATCATTATTACAAGACTTTTTGTAATAGCTAGTCCAAGACCACTACCACTTACACCTCGTACTTTTTGATCAGAAGCTTGTTCAAATACACCAAATATTTTTTCTATTTGCCCAGGTTGTATACCAATACCTGTATCAGTAATATCAAATCTTACTTTTCCGTTTTGATTATATGCCTTAAATACAACTTTACCACTACTTGTAAATTTAACGGCATTACCCATTACATTAATTAAAATTTGTCTTAAACGAATATCATCCCCGTATAGAATTTCAGGAATGTCTTCACCAATTTCCTTTGAAAAATCTAGACCTTTATCACGTGCTAAAAAGAATCCTAATGATGTCACGTTATCAATTAGTTCATTAAAATTGTAATGAACTGGTCTTAAATTAAATCTATTTGATTCAATTTTAGAAAAATCTAAAATGTCATTAATAATTGATAATAAATTACATGATGAATCTCTAATATCTTTAGCGTAACCAGCTTGGCGAAGTGTCAAATCTTCTGTCATTAAAATATCAGACATTCCAATAATTGCATTCATTGGTGTTCTAATTTCATGACTCATATTAGCTAAAAATTCACTTTTTGCCTTCGCACTTGCTTCAGCAGCTTTTTTAGCCTCTTCTAGCTCATTAATAAGTTTTAACTCATTTCTTCTATCTCTAGAGAATACTACTAGATGTGGAACATTATTTATTTTTACAGGTGACATAGATATTTCGATAGGTAACTTTTCACCTAAATATGTTTTTTTCGTTAAATATGTAGATTCTAGTTTTCCACTATTTATTGTTTTTTCAGTTACTTCTTTTAATACATCGTAAGTTAATCTTCCATCTTCTTGAATATTAACTGTTGTTTCATCATAATGTGATAAAAGATATTCTTTATTTGGCATTTCATATAAATCAACCATTGCTTTGTTGCAATCAATGATTTTTCTATCATCTGTCCATAAAGAAAAACCAATTGGTGTAGCATCAATCATTATTTTATTTAATTCATCTGATTTACGAGTTTCAGCCTGAAGTCTTTTTTCTTCTCTTAAATCACGCACATATGTTAAAACACGGTATCCATCTTTATATGGGGTACGAATGATTGTTGCTTCTGTTGGCATTTCTTCACCATCTAAAGTTAACTGCATCCATTCAATAACAACTGATTCTCCCGTATTAATAGCAAGTTGAAATACTTCTCTCATGTAATCTAAAGACTTCATACCATTTGGTTGATATTCAGGGATTAATCTGGAATGAACTTCAAAATATTCTTCTTTTGTTTTTAAACCAAAAAGATCAAGCGTTGCTTGATTACAGTCTATAACATCTAAATTCATATCTCGTATACGGCAGCAAAGTGGCATTTTTTCCAACATTTCTTGTGATTGTTCGTAACTTTGTCTGTTTAGTTCTTGTAGCTTAAGTTCTTCTCTTAAATCACGTACATATGTTAAAATACGATATCCATCTTTATATGGGGTACGAACAACTGTCGCCTCAGTTGGCATTTCTTGTCCATCTACAGTTAACTGCATCCAAGGTGTTACAACTTGTTCTCCTGTATCAATTGCTCTTTGAAAATATTCGACCATAAAATCTTTAGATTTTACCCCATTTGGTTGATATTCAGGAATTAATTTTGAATGCATCGCAAAATACTCTTCTTTTGTCTTTAACCCAAAAAGATCAAGTGTTGCTTGATTACAATCAATTACATCTAAATTCATATCTCGTATACGACAAGAATAAGGCATTTTTTCTAACATTTCTTGTGCTTGTTGATAGCTTTGTTTATTTAATTCCTCTAATCTAAGTTCATCACCTAAATCTCTAGCATAGGCAAGAAAAAAAATTTCATCTTGAAAATAAATCTTTTTGAGTGTTACCTCACAAAAAACTTCTTCATTATGAGAATTTAGATGAGTCCATTTAAATATTACTTCTTCATTTTTCTCTACCAAATCAAACTTTTGATTAAAATAAGTTAATGAATCAATGCCATTTTGATTTTTTGCTGAATATTTTGTAAAAAAATTTGTTTTAAAATCCTGAACTGATGGAGCGTTATGCATTTTAAGTGATGCCACATTAGTGTATAAAACACTTCTGTCAGCTGAAAGAACTGAACTTGCTAGTGGTGAAAAATCGGTTAAAAGATGTATAAACTGCGTAAACTCAGTGTTGCTTGTTTTCTTATTCATTATAATTCCTCGTATAAAAGTATAGTAAAGCCTTTAATATTATATAATAATATTATAAGAAATTCAATTTTTATTTAAAAATTATCAAATTTTGACATAAATAACTAATAGAAAAGCCTTATTTTTCCAAATAAGGCTAAACATTATAAAGTTCTATGAAATATGCTTATCTTTAATTATATTCATGAATTCAACATATTCTTCAATTAATAAATTTATCTTGTTTTCATTTTCATCAACAAAATCTAATGCGTTCACTGTTGAACCTGTTAAATTAAGTATCCAAAGACGTATTTTATTAAATACTTCTTTCTTCTTTTCTTCTCCTGTTAAAAATAATTCATTATTTTCTTTAAGAATGATATTTTTTTCTTCTATTTCTAAGACAAATTTCTTAATTGCATCTCTGAAGTTTTTATCCAAAATAATATCCTTAACTTTTACTACTGCATTCCCTATTTCATTCAATGTTCCTTTACTATCTTCAATAACATCATCAACTAATGTCTTTAAGGTTTTTCCTTTCCAAAATTTACTATAGACATATAAAGCTGTAACAAATATCAACATTGTTAATAAAATAATTTCAAGTGTTGTCATTTTTATTCACTTCCTTTTCATAGAAAGTGTAATTTTCTTCAAGCTTAGAAACTCGACGCTCTAAAGCATTTAGATCTTTTTTTATTTCTTTAATATCTTTCGAATGCATTTCAAGCAAACTTAAAACTTTAATGTTTTGCTCATCAATTTTATTTAAGTTATTTAAAATAATTTTATTATTGATATCATTTTTAATTTGTTGAGCTTTAAATTGTTTTATAGTTGATAAGATAACTACAACAACCATTACTATCATATATATTATATTTTCGAGTTTTGAAAGATCAAACGGCATATTTTACAACCTCCTTTAATTAATGCATTTAAAATAAAATGCATCAATTATATATATTAACAAAAAACGATATTTGGAAGTGTTTAAGTCTAAAAAAAAACATTGAAAAATGTCTTTTATCTTGTAGTTACCTTATTTTTATCCTTGTATAGTATTTTTGTTCATCTTGATGATGAATGTATCCATCATTCTTTAGTACTGCTTTTAATGACGCAACATTATCAATGTAATGAGAGAAATAGACTTCCTCATCTAAAAAGTCAGGCATTTCTTTTAGTTTTTCAATTGCCAACTTAACACCAATAGTTGCGTAACCTTTTTTCCTATGACATGGATGAATACCATAACCAATATGGCCTGACCCATTTATTAAAATTTCATTTAAGCAATGTCTAACTTTAAATAATCCTACAATAATATTATCATCGTATAAAAAAAACCATGTTGATGGAACTCTATTTGTTTCCAATCCAATTCCAAATGATTGGTCTATATTGTTTTGAATGTGAACATTAAAAAAATCTTCAAATGTTACATGGTAATAATCATTCATAAAACCATTTTCTGGTGGCAATTGTTTCAAAAATTCATATTGTATTTTAGCATCCTCAAAATTTAGTTTTTTTAAATAAATCATATTATCATTCCTTTTTTAAATTATAACAAAAAAGCATCTTTATTACTAGATGCCTTCATATATTAATATTTTTACTAAGCCAAATAAATTATTTTCAATAATTTCTTTGATTGTTGTTGTTACTTTTTTGCAGTTGCTATACGTGTTATAAAATATAAAATTTGTCTTAAATTAAAATTAGATTAATTATAAGTCCTATAAAAAGTAATGAATTTAATAAAAAGAATGACCCACAAGTTAAAAAATATAATTCAACCTTATTTTTATTCTTTATTTTATCTTTTAATAATACAATAAAAAATATATGAAAAGGTACTGCTGATGCTTAAATAATTCCAAATAATAATATCCCCATTTCTAAATTACTTCCATCTTTAATCGTTAGTATATTTATAAAAAGCGATACAATACTTAAAAAAAATGTGATTATTGAATATATAATTGTGAAATAGTCTTTTTTCATTTAATTAATTCTCCTTACATTATTTCTACTTTACAGTATATTGTAGTTTTCTATTATTCTTATAGCAACAAACAGGCTAACGTTTCAATAGTATTCAATTTGTCAAAGATTTTTTTGAAAACTTATCTACTTTATATCTTTAATTTTTTTCAATCATAAAAATTAATAAGATATAACGTCTCATGAAAAATGCGTTTTGTGTTAATATCATTTTGTACTTTAAATATTATAAATAGCATTTATTAATCAAAAATTATAGCCTGTCTACCATTTGAAGGAATAGCTCCTTAGAATAAAAAGATAAATCTTCATTTTTAAATACAAATCTCATTGCATCTTGTTTGACCTGTTCAAAGTTCACTAAGTTAAATCTTTCTTTTAGCAATTTTTTTAAAGAATCTATATTAAATACATCGTCCTCTTTAATTTTTCCTGTTTCTATTAATTTGTTTTTTAAATAAATTAAATTAGGAGTAATTCTTTTTGAAATGTAGAATAGAAAATCATAATAATCTCGTCCCTTTACCGTATTTTTATAATTTCTACATAAAATTGCATGTAGTTTTCCCGCAAAAAGACTAGGTTCATCAAGTACTATGACAGGAGCAAATTCAGGTATGTCAATCCATTTAGTTTCTACATTAAAGCCTAATGGAGGATTACAATCAATTTCAAATTTTACTTTTATTATTTCATCTTTATGTAACATACTTGTCATCTTATCATTAAGCTTTAAACTTATAAATGTTTGATATGTGTTTAATTTCGCAAAAGCACTTTCTATTGGAGTTATAATTTTTTTATTTTTTGTAACAATCTCCAAATCTAAACCATATGATAATGCTACTTCTCTAATTTTATCAGTGTACCTTTCAATTGAGAAATCTTCATCAGCATTATTTAATGTGAAATCCAGATCTTCAGAATACCTGTTTAAGCCATGAAAAATTCTAAGTGCTGTCCCACCATAAAAAGAAGCATGCTCAAAAAACCCAGCTCTACTTAAACCTACCAACACAATGGATTGAACAACTTCTCTTAAAGCAGCCTTCGTTTCTTCTATAGTATCTGGTTTATATTGTTTAATTATTTGATCAATAGTTAATCCCATTTTTTCTTAACTCCTTTAAATATTTAGATAAGGTTATTAATGAATTGGAATGATATGAAGGGGATATCATAAAAATAAATTCAAAATCAAGTTTAATAAACTCTTCTTCATCAATACGTAAGTCACTAAATAATAGGGCTTTCAAATCTTTTATTGTTCTTACTGGATACTTAGAATATAGCATGTCGCATAGTGCTTTTTCCTTACTTGCTATTTTATATCTTATCCCATCTTCATTTGTTAAATAAGTAACTCCATAAGGAAATGCATCGTCAGGAATACTTCTATATTCAAATATAGCATTATTTGTTGAATAAGATTTATTGTTTTTCTTTCCAAAACAAGCTGATGTATAAATTGACACATGCTCAGGGATAAGTCCATAATAGCTTAAAGCATACTCATATGACAAATAAGATGGTGCATAACAAATATTAGCTATGATAGGTGAATCAACTTTTAAGTTATCAGTATATAGCCCTCGTTTTATACGAATCAAATTATTTTTTTTATTTTCAAAACTAATTTTTTGATTTAAATTTGAATAATCTTTGAATTTTACTTTCAATGTTTGTAAATCATAAATCATTGTTAATTCACCACCTTTAATATTATTATACAATATTTTTTATGGTAAATCAACATTATATATTAATAATAAAAACAACTTTTTTGTTTATCTATAATTATTGTTTGAATGAAAATAGCTAAGTATTTGATAGGTATAATTTTGCATAAACCGCCTTAACAATATACTTCCTTTCTCAAAAATCAATGAAAACAAGTCTATTTTAAAATCATTATTAAATTGTTATTCGTTGTTTTTTTTCCAAGGCGAGCTGGAAAAAGTTGCGTGACATTGGAAACCTTAATTTATCGGGAAATGAATCAAAAAAATCTATTAATTGCATTTCGCTATTGACCGGTAAACCGCTCAAAGTATAAACGATTGCAAAATAAACCTGCACATTTCCTTTAAAATGCTTGCCACTTATTTCTCCGTTAACATAATAATCACAAAGCGGTTCAATATCAAAATTAATAGCTCCAGTCTCTTCATATAATTCTCTTTTTGCAGCTTCTATTGGTGTTTCACCTTTTTCAATATGTCCCCCTGGATTTTCCCATGTATTTCTTCTTTTGTGTTTACAAAATATCCATTTATCATTATATAATGCCATAATATCCACACCAAAATAATCATTAAATGCATTAAAAGGATACACTTTAAATTCCATAATCCTTCTACAAATCCTTTTTTATTTACTAAAATAAGTGGATATGTTTTTTCTTTTTTAGTTCTAGTAAACAGACTACCGTCTAGACGGTACTCCC
>JAVBOS010000160.1:0-8150 GCA_031550255.1 Anaeroplasmataceae bacterium
TTTCAATATAATATTTTAAAATAAAAGTCTTCCTTGTATTTAAGCCTAAAGGAAGGCTTTTATTATTGGCCATATTTAAGCTAAATTCCACATCAAGGGCAGTAGGGGTGGAATTTATTTTGAAAATTGAGGGGGAATAAAATTCAACAAGTTGACAAAGAACAAAATTTGCTTTATTGTTATAATTAATAATATTTTTGGAATTGATTAAGGCTTTATAATCAGAAATTACAATTAATAAACTTTAGACACAAAATAAATAAGTAGGAGTTTTATATGATAGAATTATCCGTAATACTGTGTAGCTATAATCCAAGGTATAATGCACTTATTTCAACTGTAAAATCTATTATAGCACAGAAAAAAATAATATTCGAATTAATTATATTAGATGATTGTTCACAGACAGATTATTTTAAGGAATTATGTAATTATTTTAAAAAGGCTTCCTTTACACAATACAGGCTAGTAAAACAAGAAAAAAACGTTGGAACTGTAAAATCCCTTATGGCTGGGTTAAAAGAAGCAAAAGGAAGGTATATTAAAGCAATATCACCAGGAGACTTTTTATATGATGAACTGGTTCTTTATGAATTTGTAAAATTTATGAATAAAAATAACGCAAAAATTGGTTTTGGAGATGCAATCTATTATGGGAATTCAAATGGAATCAAAATATATAATAGAAGTATGCCAAAAAAGCTTGATATATACTTAAAGGAAAAGTATGATTATAACGCAATTAAACACAGGTATTTTATATGTGGAGACTGGATAAATGGAGCAAGCTATATGCACGACAGGATAATGTTAATTGAATACTTGTCAAAAATTCAAAATAGAATTAAATATGCAGAAGATTTTATTACATGTTTAATGATTCTTGATGAAATAAAAATATATTATAATCCCCAGAAAGTAGTTTGGTATGAGTATGGTACGGGTATTTCTACAAATACTAAAAGTAAATTATATAATGGATTTCTAAAAGACTTAAAAGAATTAAAAAATATTTTGTTGGAATATCATTTTAATAACAAGTATGTAAAGAAATTTATATTTATTGATAGTTTAAAACGTAATAAAATAATAAAATTTATTATTTGGGTTTTAAGACCCCCTAGAAGATTAATACTTAAACTTATAAAAAAAGATAGTGTAAGAAAAAATAATATTAATTTAGGCTTATTAGATAAATGGATAAAGAATTAGTATAAATCATCGATGTTTTAAGAGTCCTTGATTAAGTAGTGAATAAAATAAAAGTAAGGTAAGATTAAATAAAATGCAAGTAGTTAAATATACATTTCAGCAACATGGTGATGAAAGAGGGCAATTAATTTCCCTTGAAGAATTTAAGGATATACCATTTAAAATAAAGCGTGTATATTATATGTATGAAACGGGTAAAGATGTTAGCAGAGGTTTTCATGCACATAAGTGTTTAGAGCAAATTCTAATCTGCGTTCATGGTTCATGCAGAATATTGCTAGATAATGGAATTGAAAAACAGATAGTTTCATTAACAAAGCCCTATGAAGGCTTATATATATCAAATGATATATGGAGAGAGATGTTTGATTTTTCTACAGATGCAGTTTTAATGGTTTTAGCATCCCAGTTATATGATGAATCTGATTATATTAGGGATTATAATGAGTTTTTAAAATTTGTAAAAGAAAGGAAGGAAGTGGGACTTCCTAAAGAGACTAAATAATATGAATATTCCTTTTAGTTCTTTTTTACCAATGCATAAAGAAATTGAAACAAAACTGCATGGAAAATTTGTAGAAGTACTAAATAAGAGTTGGTTTATACAAGGTGACGAGTGTAAAGAGTTTGAAAGAGAATTCGCTAATTATTGTAATACTCAGTATGTGATAGGTGTCGGAAACGGCTTAGACGCATTATATCTGATTTTAAAAGGATATAATATTGGAGTAGGAGATGAGGTGATCATTCCATCTAATACATTTATAGCTACTGCATTAGCTGTTTCATATGCGGGGGCAACTCCTGTTTTTGTTGAACCTGATATTGATTCATTTAACATTAATACAATTCGTATAGAAGAAAAGATAACAAAAAACACTAAGGCGATTATTGCAGTTCATCTTTACGGAAGAGTTGCAGATATGGATAAAATTAATGAGATAGGTAGAAAATATAATCTTAAAGTTATTGAGGATGCAGCACAAGCTCACGGAGCTACATATAGAGGAAAAAAAGCAGGAAGTTTAAGTGATGCAGCAGGGTTTAGTTTTTATCCAGGGAAGAACCTTGGTGCATTAGGCGATGGTGGTGCTGTTTCTACCAATGATGTTGAATTAGCTCAAAAGATACGAATGATTGGAAACTATGGTTCCAAAGTAAGGTATCATCATGTGGAGCAAGGAATTAATTCACGCTTAGATGAGATGCAGGCAGCCTTTCTTAGAGTAAAATTATTAGAGATTGATCGCTGGAATGAAAATAGAATGAAAATTGCTACAAGGTATCTTAACGAAATTAAAAATAAGTACATTAAATTGCCATTGCCCAATGATGAAAACTATAAAAGCGTATGGCACATATTTGCAATACGCAGTGATAAAAGAGAGGAATTAGAAAGATATCTAAATGAAGCAGGAATTGGAACAACAAAACATTATCCAATAGCAATTCATCTTCAAGAGGCGTATAAAGAATTAAATATTTCAAAAGGTATGTTACCAATTGCAGAAAAGATTGCAGAATCTGAACTAAGCCTTCCTATGTATTATGGGATGCTTGATGAAGAAATTCAATATATAATTGATACAATAAATAATTTTAGATAAGGAAATTTAGGTGAATTAATATGGAAAAGTCATTAGTTTTATTGGGGGGTAATAAACTTCATGAAGGATTTAAATTAAAAAAGAGTGAATTGGATGTCAATAAACTTATTGTAATTGACTGGAACGAATATCCGGATTTTGGTGGAGATGAGCATTTTCAATATGATATTAAGGATTATAACCAGATATTGAATTTAAATATTGATTGGAATAATGTTTTATTTGTATATACATCAGCAGATATAGCAGTTGTCTCTCAAGTTAAATTACATCAAAAAATGGGTTTGTTAACTCCTAATGAGAAGGCACTAGATAATGTATTAACAAAAGGAAATAGCTCTAAACAATGGGATAAAGCAGGAATTCTTAATAAATATTCCCAGGTTTTAGAAAGTTATGAAGAGTTTACAAAATACGATGGGAAAAAATATATATTTAAGCCAAATTGTTCTAGTGGATCTCGAAATATCACTATTTTAGAGAAAGACAAATTAATTCCTGAAAATGTAGCTATAGCTTTTTTACATGCATCAAAAGTCTCTTATGATAATAAAGTAATTGTAGAGGAATTTTGTGAGGGAATAGAATTTACAGTTGATATGTTAGGAGATAATTATGGAAATGTAGGAGTTTATGGAATATCAAAAAAATACCATACTCCATATAATCAAACAAATAGGATAGCTACAAAACTTCATTATTGTCCTCTGGATATATCCGAAAGTGAGTTGGAAAGAATAGCTCGTTTTGGACAAGAATGCTATAAAGCATTAGGTCTAACGAATAGTTTTGGTCATTTAGAAGTTATTTGTTGCGAAGATGGTCGAATAGTACCTGTTGAAATTGGAGCACGTTCTAGTGGATACATTGCCACTCACTTGTTAGATATTATTAATAATGACAGCTATTTACTAAAATATGCTGATATAATTCGTGGTGGAACTGTTAAGAATGGTATAAATTTCCATGAGAAAAATTCCTCCATGTACTATTTTTACGATATTTTTCCAGGTACAAGTCGTTGCAACACTACAATTATGGAATTTCTTCCCTCAGAAATAGTATCGTATTCAAATGATCGTTCACAGTTAGCATCAAAAAAACATTTTCCTTCAGTTCAAGCTGATCATGAGCGTTATGGCTTTGAGATTCTTGGAGGGGATAGAGATATACTAACTATAGAAAATGTTAACAAAGCAGAAAAGGAATTTAATCAAAAGTTTATTGAAGGAGTAAAACTATGAATGGATTTTATGATTGCCATACTCATGAGGTAAATAAACAAACAGGTGGATTTTTAATTGCATTAGATGGTAGACGTGGTTCTGAAGGTGGATACTCTAACAAAGAAGTTAATGAAAAAGCTTTAAGTTCTAAAATGATACCAGTACAATATGTTACTTATACTTTAGATGATGATCTTGAAACGTCTATAATAAAGTATCATCCCAGAAGAGAAAAGTATAGTACAATTGAAGTGAAAAATCACATAGAAAAACATGAACCTAAAGCAGTAATTATAGATACTTTGAATCAACCTTTTTGGCAACCCAAGGATTATTGGGAGATTGCCATAAATAATCCTCATATACAATTTTTGTTTTCTCATGCAGGTGGTTTTGATATCAATGACTTTTTAATGATAAGTATGTTTCAAAAGAATGTATGGATTGACTTTAGTTTTACTCAACACGTATTTGGTTGGTGCGGAGATAATATACCTATGCCAGTTGTAGTTCAAGCTATTGATTATTCAATGAAAGATAAGAGAATTTTTGAAAGATTGCTTTTTGGTAGTGATAGTATGCGTAATGAGGAAGATTTAAGTATTGATGCATTAGAGTCCTATAAAAAATATGAAAGTTTTAATAGGGTAATAAAAACAAATTTTGAACTATTTTTGGAAAAATCGAAATTATGAAAAAAATAAGTAATAACAAAAGCGTTCATAATATTAGTCAAAATGAGATTTCAAATACAGAAATTGCTGATAGCAAGAATAAATTCAAATTATTTATAGATAGTTTTTTGGTATATGGATTAGGTGGAATAATTAGCAAAATAATACCTATTGTAATGCTGCCAATTATTACAAGACTAATGCCAGATAGCTTTTACTTTGGCCTGAATGATTTGTCTTCTGCGGCGGTTTCATTTGGATGTGCAATAGCAATTATGGGTATGTATGATGCTATGTTTCGTTTGTTTTTTGAAAAAGAAGATGAGGAGTATAAAAAGGATATATGTTCTACTGCTTTTTGCTTTACTTTAGTAATCTCAATTATAGTTTTTTTAATTCTATTTTTCTTAAAAAAACCTTTTTCTGTGTTTTTGTTTGGTAATATAAAATATTATAATTTATTGTATTTAACCGCATTAAGTATATTAATTGGTTCAACAAATTCAATTGTTGCAGCACCAACAAGAATGAAAAATAAAAAAGGCACATTTATAATCATTAATACATTAAGTTCATTTTTATCGTACAGTATTTCTGTTCCATTACTAATAAAAGGATATTATGCAATTGCATTACCATTATCTGGTGTGATATCAGCTTTTGTTGTAGAAATAATATTTTGGACGAAAAACAAAGAATGGTTTCAATTAAAAAGATTTAACTTTAAATATTTAAATGACCTATTAAAAATTGCAATCCCACTGTTGCCAAATTTTTTGATTTATTGGATTTTTAATTATTCAGATCGTTTAATGATATCAAAATTACTTGGTGCTGAATTTACAGGAATATATGCTGTGGGGGCTAGGATTGGTAGTATTAGTCAATTGATTTACACTGCATTTGCAGGTGGTTGGCAATATTTTGCTTTTTCTACTATGAAAGAAGATGGACAAGCAAAGACATTATCAAGCATTTTTGAATATCTTGGAATTATTTCTTTTGTAGCAACAATGTTTATTATGTCATTAGGAAAATTAGTTTTTAATAGTTTTTTTCCTCCAAGCTATAATGATAGTTTTTTGGTCGTACCATATTTATTTTTAGCACCATTATTACAAATGCTATTTCAAATAGCAGGAAATCAGTTTTTAGTAATTAAGAAAACTTGGCCCATTATGTTTTTCTTGTCATTGGGAGCGGTTATTAATATAATACTTAACTTTTTAATGATTCCCAAAATAGGAATAGAAGGAGCAGGAATATCTACATTAGTTGGATATAGTATGGCTATATTTATTACTGTTTTAATTCTAAAAAGGATGGCACTTATTAATATTTCTAAAAAATTTATATTAGCTTGCTTATTATTAATTCTATATTTTATTATTTGGAGATATATGCTATATGATAAAATATTGATTAGTTTTATTTTAGCAATTGTAGCAACGGTTATTAATGTTTATTTGTATAAAGAAAAATTAATATTGTTAATAAAAAACTTAAAATAACAAGATGTCAAAAGCTAAAATTCAACAAATGCAGTTGTAATAGAGCCTGTCATTTCAACCATATTTTGAAACTAAATTTTTTGAAACAAAGCTTACTCTAAAAAAAAATTGCTGAATTGTTGCATATTTTGTAAAAGATGGTATAATCATTATACAGCAATATCCATCTGATACGGATAATAATTATTTTAAAGACCAATTTTAATGAATAAAAACATTGTAGGTGACCGGATTTGAAAGAAAAAATAGAACAATTAGCAAATGGCATATTTGAATATGATAGACCTTATTTAATTATTTCGGAAGAAATAATAGATATTATTGTGGAGTCAGGTAAAACCTATAAAGGAAATTTTACCATCTGTTGCAGTGACAACACAGAATTAAAAGGTTTAATTTATTCTTCAAACAGATTAATGACTTGTAATATAACTACATTTATAGGCACAGAAATCGAAGTTGAATATGAATTTTTGGGAAATAATATTGAATCAGGTGTTACAATAGAAGGAGCAATTCAGGTAGTAAGCAATTATGAAGAAGTTGAATTACCTTTTAAAGTTAAGATAGAATCACCTTATTGCCTGACTTCATTAGGAAAAATGAAAGATTTATTTCAGTTTGCAAACTTAGCACAAGCTGACTGGACAGAAGCCCTTTCATTATTTCAATCTAAAGACTTTGAACGGGTATTTTTACATAATGAACCTAAAGTAAAGGTTATATATGAAAAATTAAAAAAGAGCAGAAATATAAATCAGGCCTTGGAAGAATTATTAATAACAATCCATAAAAAGTCAAAAGTCAATGTATTTGTGGACAAAAAAAACTTAGAATATAATATAAAAGATGATATGTTTATGGAAAAATTAATTGTAAATAAAGAAAACTGGGGATATGTAGAGATTCGGATAAGTAGCGATACACAATTTATAAAATTAGAACGAAAAAAAATATTGGCTGATAACTTTATTGGAAGCACATATCAATTGGAATATGTAATAGACCCAAAATACATGAGGCTTGGAAACAATTATGGAAATATTACTTTAAAAACAGTTTATCAAACAATAGTAATTCCTATTATATGTAAAAAAACTAATTTTCAGTATAAAAGAGATGAAACAAGAAAAGAACTTAAAAAATCTAATAAAGCATTCTTAGAAAATTACTTACAATTTAGAACGGGAAAAATAAATGTTGAGAAATACAAGAATTTAACAGTAGATTCAATTTATTATGCAAAAGCATACGGGCATACCATATTTTGCGATTTAATGCAGGTGCATCATTATATAATATCTGGCAAAATTGAAGATGCTACAATACTTTTAGAGAAAATTAGCGAAAATGAAAAGGAATTAAAAAGCGAAAAACCGGAATTATATGCAGCATTTTTATATTTAAATGCCCTTATTAATAATGATAAAGTTTATATTGGAGAAATAATTAAGAAAATTAAAAAAATATATGAAAAAGAAATAAGTAATTGGAAGTATTTATGGTTTTTGCTTTACTTAGATGAAAAGTATGAAAAAAACATACAATTAAAATTTAAACATATACAAGAGCAATTTAAGCTTGGATGTACCAGTCCAATTATGTATTTTGAGGCATGTATGCTCATTAATCAGGATGCTTCATTATTAATCGAGCTTGGAAAATTTGAATTACAATTTATAAGCTTTGGTATTAAAAATAATTACATACAAAAAGAGGCAAGAGAGCAGATAACATATCTTGTATCCAGAATGAAGTATTTTAATCATTTAGTATATAGAATACTAGAAAAGATGTATGAGCAAAATCAAACAAAGGATATATTATCAGCAATTTGCAGTCTTTTAATAAAAGGAAATCAGGTAAATAAAAAATATTTTAAATGGTTTAGACTTGGAGTACTAGAGCAGTTAAGAATAA
>JAVBOS010000073.1:0-9807 GCA_031550255.1 Anaeroplasmataceae bacterium
ATATTGAAAAGCTTTAACATTAGTTCACGAATAATTCATGGTGATATTATAGATTATAAAGTTGGAATTATTAAAAAAATGTATAGTACATCAATTATTGTTGTAACTGATAAAAAGGTGATTCATATGGATTTGCTGAGAAATTTTAAATTGGTTTTTTCAAAGAAAATTAAAAAAGAATATTTTAAAGATATTATTATTGATAATGAATTGCCTGAATATTATTCCGTGGATAAAATATCGCTTGGCAATGTCATGTATTCGATTAAATATTATGTTGATATTGATGAGTACTATCGAATAAATAGATTAATAGAAAACTATAATAATTGTACAATCAGTCCATTTGGAATTATAGCACCTTTTTATTGGGGAAATCATCCGGAAAAAAAAATATTTTATCAACCGCTTAAAGATGTAATTAGAATTTATAGTGATAATATACCTAAGGATTTTGATATCTTGGAATGGGAAAATTCAGAAGAAAGTAGTTGGTTAACACGAAAACAAAAGAATTTAATAAAAAAATGTATTTCTATAATTTCTTTAGATATCGATAAGTACCTTCAAATAAGTATTATAGAAAATAATTTTGAGTTTTTATAGGTTAGCTGACATTAGTGTAATGTTACTTTAGCCAAATAGTGCTGAATGTTTTGCCATCTGCAAGGCGGAATAAGGAGTCATAGCGGGCTACGTCGACTGATTAATGAAAAGCCAGGAAAGTTGGGCTTGATATTATAGGAAGGTTTTGGATTATGAATATTGAAAAACATTTATATGAAATACTTGAATATGCTCTTGGTGATAAAATACATATTGATGAAATTAATAATGAAACTGAATTTAGAAACATGAATATTGAATCATTAGATTATTTGAAATTTATTGCTTACTTGGAGCAGGATTTCAACATAAGCCTAAAAAAAATATTATTTGATGAGGGAATAGTATTTGACAGCATTGGTGATATACTAATTTATCTAAATTCAAATACAAAGGAAACGTAGAATGAAAAAAATACTAAACGTTATGGCATATAAGGAAGAAAAGCTTACATGTATTGAGTGTGCGCTATTATGTGCGATTAATTATTTTAATATTGAAAGTAAATTGCTTTTTACTGGATCTTGGAATTTTGGCTATTGCGCTGAAAAAATAACGAATTGTTTTTGGGGTGACATAATATCAACTAACAAGCAAGAACTTGGCAAATACATGAAATATGTTGGGGTGGAACTAAATAAACAAACAAGCAATTCTTTTGAAAGTTTGCTAACTATTGTTAAGGAAGAAATTGATAAGGAACGTCCAGTAGTTGCTTATATTGATTCATTTTATTGCTCTTGGAACGAGGTTTACAAAAAATATCATTTTAAACATTATTGTTTAATTATAGGGTATGATTTTGAAAACAAAAATTTTATTTGTAGAGATACTTACATAACTAATAGTATTGTTGAACTTTCTTTTGGGGATTATGAACAAGGATTTGGGGAGTGTATATTTTTTAAAAAGGTTTTACCGCCTGAATATAAAATTATAAAACGGGACTTGCTGAATGATATTGTCAATTATACAAAAGCTAATTATGAAAGAATTAAAATGACAGATAGAATTAGACAATTCGGAGAAGATATTGTGAATAACCTGGAAAAGGTTTATGAAGAAATTGATTACTATGATGACCCCAAGTTTAGTAATTTGTTAGTTGAATTATCTTTTATTTCTTGGTCAAGGTACAAAATGGCTGAAATGTTCACATATCTTAATGCAGAATTTGAGTTTGATATAAATAAAAATATTATTAATGGATTAAGGAAGACTTCAAATATGTGGGCAGGAATACGTGCTCTGTTATACAAACAGATTTTGATTAGGGGAGAATTTGATAAAACAGAGTTTTTGGGTTGTGTAAATCAAGTGGCAGATATTGAAGAAGATATAATAAACATAATAGAAGAATATATAACTTAATTGAAAGGATTACATAGTTATGAATATAAAAAAAAGTTTAATTATGGGAAAGTCAATGCAATATAATGAAAAAAATATAATTGATATGTTTGAAAAATGTGTATATGAATTTGGAAACCGAATTGCACTATCTGATGATAATATAAATATAACATATGCTCAAGTAAATTTGGATATTAATAAATTAGCTAGATATATTATTCATAATTGTTGTGGTAAACAAAATGTAATTGGAATTTATATGTCAAAGTCCATCAAATATATTATTTCGATAATGGCAATAATAAAATCTGGTAATGTTTATTTACCAATTGCTCAAGAACTTCCTGAAAAAAGAATTAATGAAATGTGTGCGGAAGCGGGAATTAAAATGGTTCTTACTGATAACAATGAAATAAGTCTGTTGAATATTAATTTTTTAGATGTAAGCAATGATGGGGTTTTTGATAATTTTGATGACAATAATCTCCAAGTTGAAGTAAAAGAAGAGGATATAGCATATATATTGTATACATCAGGAACAACTGGAAGACCTAAAGGGGTAATGATTAAGCATATTGGTATAGTTAATTTAATTCATTGGTTTAATGATTTGTATCATGTTGAGAATAAAAAAGTTTTATTACTATCTAATATGGGATTCGATCCATCTATTGAAGAATTATTTGGAGCAATTCTAACAGGAGGAACACTCTATATTCCACCTGCTAATATTCTGATGCATAATAACATATTTAAGGATTTTATTAATAAAAATCAAATAAATATTATTCAATTTGTACCAAGTGTTATGTATCGATTGCTAGAAAATATTGAACGAATGGATTCTTTAGATATTGTTATTTCTGGTGGAGATCATTTGGATGAAAAATTGAAAGATGCCATAATCAAAAAGGGGTATCATTTATATAATCATTATGGTCCAACAGAGGTTTCTGTGGATGCTTTAGCATCAGAGTGTTTTTTATCACATCCAGTTACTGTTGGTTTTCCTGTACATAACTTAATTATTGCAATACTAGATGAAGGAGGGCAGCTTTTACCTATAAATAGTGTTGGAGAAATGTATATAGGTGGAATTGGTGTGGCGAAAGGATATATCAATAACGAAAAACAAACTAATGAAAGTTTTGTAAAATTATCCTTAAGTTCGGATACGACATTTTATAGAACAAGAGATTATGCTGTTATGGATGAAAATGGTGCAGTTCGCATTTTAGGAAGAGCTGACAACCAAATTAAAATCAGAGGAAAAAGAATAGAGTTGTATGAAATTTCAAAAGAAATTAGGAATATTGAGTGCATTAAAGAGTGCGAGGTGGTTGTTCGTCAAATAAATGGGAACGACAAAATTTTTGCTTTTTATATAGCTGAAAAATTTATAGATTCAAAAAAAATAATTGAATATTTATCCGGTTTATTTCCTATGTATATGATTCCGAATTTCTTTTATGAGTTAGATGCTATGCCTATAAACATTAATTGTAAGATAGATGTAGAGTTCCTAAAGAATGCAAATCTAAATATGTTAGGAATAAAGAATTTAGATAATATTACTATTCAAAGTATCCAAAGAAGCGATGAAATACTATTTAATATATGTAAAAAGGTGTATAATCTGGTGACTTGTGATATAGATATCAATACGTTTTATCATAGCACCCTAAATGCAATTGGAGTGGATTCTCTGTCATACATGAAATTAATAATTGATATTGAATCAAATTTTGGATTTGAATTTGAAGCAGTGGCATTATCAAATGATTATTTTTTAGATATAGAAAGTTTATGTAAATACATATTAGAGAAGAACATTCCATATGAGGTGTAAAAAATGTTTTTATATGATAAAAAAGTACAAGAAGAGCAGGAAGCATTGAAAGGAAAAAGAGGTCCGCTTGAGCGTGCTATATTAAAAGATATTAATTATGTCATTAAAGGTGACAGTGGTGTTAAAAATGATTATGCTGGAGACAATATATACACTATAAATGATGAAAACACAATATTACATAAATATGATAATCGATTATTGGTTTTAGTTACAAAAAATTGTGTTAAAAGTTGTGCATATTGTTTTAGACAGATTAATTTGGAAACATCAATAGAGGAAGAAAAAGAGCATTTTGAAAAGTTGGTTAATCAGGTAATCTTGTATTTATCCAATCATTTAGAAATAAATGAAGTTATTTTAAGTGGCGGAGACCCTATTACCTTAGGATATGAAAAATTAAAATATTTCTTTGAAAAAATACGAAATATGTCAAATATTAACGATATAAGATTACACACAAGAGCCATTGTATATGAACCTTCGTTGATTACTAAAGATATTATCGAATTATTAAATATATATAATGTAAGAATTGTATTTCACATAATTCATCCATATGAAATTTGTGAAATAGTTAAAGAAAAAATATGTGAGATAATATGTTCAGGAGTTAGATGCTATAATCAATTTCCATTATTAAGAAATATTAATGATAATATTGAGGTCATATCTAAACTTTTATTTCTTTTAGATATGAATCATGTACGAAATTTAACAATTTTTATACCTGACCCTATTATATTATTAGAAGAGTATCGCGTATCTATAAAACGAATCCTTGAAATTGCTCAGCAATTGGAAACATCGTATCCTGCTTGGATTAGCGCTACAAGATTTGTGTTTGATTCAGCCAATGGTAAAGTGAGTATTAGCAATTTGGTAGAAATAGATGAAGAGAAAAATATAGCTGTTTTTGTAAAAAATGGGAAGAAAGTCATATTTCCTGATTTGCCCCAAAGTATTGATGTTAAAGGGGATTTGGTTACAATGCTGTGGAACTATTAACATTATGAATATGCCAGTGTGATAGTGCAGACATTCCTGAGGCTCAGTGTACTAAAATGACTACCAAAGTAATCGGAATAATTTCATCAATGTTTATATTGGAAGGGAGAGGATATTATTTATGCCAATAATTACGGTTGAGAACCTAAGTAAAGATTATAAATACTATGAGCATGGTCAAGGACTTAAGGGTGCAATAAAGAGTTTGTTCAATCGTGAATACAAATGTAAAAATGCGGTAAGGGATATTTCGTTTTCTATTGAAGAGGGCGAGATTGTTGGTTATTTAGGCTCAAATGGAGCGGGTAAATCAACAACAATTAAAATGTTAACTGGTATCATTGTACCAACTAATGGCAAAGTAGAGGTTATGGGAATGATACCAAGCAAAGATAGAATAAAAAATGCTAGCAATATAGGCGTTGTTTTTGGACAACGTACGCAATTATGGTGGGATATACCCCTTATAGAATCGTTTAATTTAAATAAGTATTTGTATAAGATAAAGCCTGAGGAATACGAGAAGAGACTTAATGAACTGATAAATATACTGGATATGCAGAAGTTTATTAACATGCCAGTAAGACAACTAAGTTTAGGCCAGCGTATGCGAGGTGATTTATGTATGGCACTATTACATAATCCTAAGGTATTATATTTAGATGAGCCTACGATTGGCCTGGATGTTGTTGTAAAAGAAAATATTAGAGAACTTATCAAAAAAATTAATCAAGAATATAACACTACGATTATTTTAACGACCCATGATATGGGGGATGTGGAAAAATTGTGTACAAGAGTAATCGCAATTGATTCGGGAGTAATTATTTATGATGGATCAGTGAATCGGTTAAAAAGTGATTTTGGTTCAGAAGAAAAGATTGTTTTTGAAGCTAAAGATGAGATTGATATTGAAAAATTTAAGTCCATATCTGGTAGCATTAAGATAAAGAAGTTGGATAAAAAATGTGAAATTGTATATGATTGTAGTACTATTGCTAAGGCGGATATTATTACGATTATTAATAGACAATTTGATATTAAAGATATTGATATAGTTGAATCTGATCTTGAAAGTATTATTAAGAAATTATATGATAGCAATTGTATTAATGCTTCACCTTCTCTAACATAAATTTACAAGAACTGATAAATGTTGCTTAAATTTATTTTATAATGAAAAGGAAAAAAATCAATGAAATTAGGGATTATTCGAAATGTTTTTCTTTCAAATTCCACATATAGGTTTAATATATTACTCAATATAATAAATGTTGTTATTTCAATATCTATACAAATTGCCATTTGGCGGGCTATATTTACTGATGATATGGTTTATAAATCAATTAGTTCTTCTATTGATTTGAATTATATGAAGGGATATGTTTTGCTGAGTTCTATGCTTAATATTTGCATTAATACCAATGTAATTGAGAAGATAAATGAGAAAATTAAAACAGGCCAAATAGCCTTGGATATGATTCGGCCGATAAAATTTAATTCATTACTACTATCAGAGACAATAGGCATTATTCTTTTTAATATAGTAACCCAATTTTTTATAATTATTGGTGGAGTGATAATTTATAGAATTGATATTGGACAATATTATTATGGTATATTTTTTTTGATATCGGTAATCTTGAGCATGATAATATATTATTTAATAAGCTTCTGCTTAGGAATGTTAGGTTTTTGGTACTTGGAGATTTGGCATATAAGAAGAGTACTAGATGGCCTTATAAGAATTTTTTCTGGAGCGGTGGTGCCATTGTCTTTTTTTCCAGAAGAGCTAATTATATTTATGAAATATTCACCTTTAAGATGTTTGTATGATATACCGATATCTATTTTCTTAAATAGTTCAAATACCAAATATCGTTTGGAATCAATTAGCGTTCAATTATTCTGGGTTGTTTTTTTTGTTATATTGCAAAGATATGTATATCGAATTGGTGTTAAGAAATTGGAAATTCAAGGAGGGTGAAATGAATGTATTAAAATTATTTTATCTTTACATTATTATATTTTTGAAATCGAAAATGGAATATCGGTTTTCGTTTTTTATGGATCTTTTTGCTCAGGTATTTACTAATGCTATTAATTGTATCTGTATCTGGGTTCTTACATATAAGTTTCAAAAGGTTGGGGGATGGTCTTTTTATGAACTTCTTTTGTTGTATAGTATTAATTTGACATCATTTGGTTTCGGTGCTTTACTTTTTTGGGCTCCTATGTATAGTATGGAAAATATGATTAAACAAGGTGACTTTGATAAGATATTATATAAGCCGATATCTCCATTTATCTACTTAATCATCAGTCAATTTGATTATGTTTTTTTTGCCCATATTTTTTTAGGTATGTTTTTATTAGTAATTTCAGTATGTAAGTTAAATATTATTATTTCACTTACTAGTGTATTAATTGGTTTTTTACTGTTAATTTCTGCATCTTTAATTCAGGCTTCTTTATTGATAATTTGTGGAAGTATCAATTTTTGGTTTGTAAAATCTGGTCAATTAATTGATATTTTGGTTTGGGGTATAAGAAAGTTTTTGGAATATCCTATATCAATTTATAATTGTGCAATTAAGTTTATATTAGTTTTTATAATACCATATGCTTTTGTTAGCTATTTTCCGGCAGCAATAGTACTTTCGAGAGAGATGTTTATAGGAACTCGTGATGTAATCATTATAATAACACCTATTATTGCTATTGTTTTATTTGCTTTCTCATGCATTTTATGGCATAAAGGACTCTTAAAATACGATAGTACTGGTTCTTAACAAAAATGTATTTTAAAACACTTCCCACATTTTTCTTGCTTGCTAATTTGTTTATTACAATTTAATCTTTTTAAAGAAAGGAATAAATGATGTTATTGCAGATCATTAAGTTAACTTAATATGAAAAAAAAAATATTAAATATTTTGCTCCAAAAAGATATTACAACTTATTTAAACTATAATTTCCCTTTATGTTCATTGTTGTGGAATAAAAATAAAAATAGTTGGATGTTTGAACATTTCACTAATTTTTATCTAATGAGGGATGATAAGAGGTATATTTGGATTGATTATTTGGAGGAAGTACATTTTCTAAATGATGTTATGGATTTTTCTTATAAAAATGTTGAAATAATGAGAAAACAAGAAGATATTATTGAGTATATAAAAAATTATATTAATCAAGAATATTATATAATGATATTTGTTGATAAGTTCTTTTTAAGAAATTCAATTTTTTTTCACAAAGAGCATGTATCGCAGCAAAGTTTTATTTATGGATACGACAATGAACTATCTGAATTTTTTGGGGTGGGCTATAGAAGTGATGGGAGCTTTGGTGAAATAAAATATAACTTTAATGACATTTTATTGGGATTTCAATATTGTATAAAAAATTATGAGGATATGGATATTTGGGTTGACTGGTATAACTGTATACAGATGAAAGTTAAAAGCCCTGATAAGATATATGAGTATAATGCAAATCATTTTATTGTGGAATTAAAAAAGTTTGTCTATTCATCTGGAACCAAAAAGTTACTTCGTCCGGAAATCTTATATGAACGTGGAGAAAATGCAATATATGGATTTGAAGCACAGGAAGAATTGATTAATGCATTTAATGAACTAAAGGAAGATAAATTTGTGCTTGATTATAGGTCTATTCATTTACTAGCTGAGCATAAGAATTTGATGTATAAAAAACTAATATATACCGCCGAAGTTATTGGGAGTCTTAATGAATTTGAAGATTTGTTGATTCAATACAGAAAATTAAATGAGCAATATGAAAACATTAGGTTAGTATTTATGAAACATGTATTGATTGATAATAATATGAGTAATATATATGGCTGTTTGAAAAATAAAATAATTATAAATGAATTGTATAAAAAATTAGAAAGTAGCTCTAATTTGGAAAAGGAAATATATATAGAATATATTAATAGAAGCTCAAACCGTTATTAAATGTATCCAAAGTCAGCTAGAGAAGTTTTTTGATTAGTTTTGAGAAATAGAGGTTTCTTCAAGCAAGAATAATTATCTAATTATCCATGAAAC
This sequence comes from Anaeroplasmataceae bacterium, assembly GCA_031550255.1. Classification (GTDB taxonomy): domain Bacteria; phylum Bacillota_I; class Bacilli_A; order Acholeplasmatales; family Anaeroplasmataceae; genus JAVBOS01. The sequence continues at coordinate 8,893 of JAVBOS010000073.1, forward strand.
TTACGAATTTTTAGATAAGTAGTGTATAATTAACAGTTTTCTGGCTGGGGAAGTATGAATTGTTTTTATTTGGGATAGATATTTATGTTTTTTGCAAAGGAAAAATGTAGGTTGTTGCAAAGCATCCTTGGGGGCTACACCCCCAAACCCCAGTGAAATGGCGTTTCCAGCATATTTAAAATGCAAATATGCTGCCTCCACCATTCTGCAATTACCTACATTTAGGTCTGCAACATTATGGATTTTAGTTTTGCAACAAACAGATATTTAATTATAGAAATGACCAAAGCGTTACGCTGAAGGAGAACATAGGATGAGCAAGAATCAACAAACATCTGGAAAAAAGTCTAAAGTAGCCATTGTGGGAGCAGGATTTGTTGGCTCTACGATAGCATATGCGCTTGTGTTAAAAGAGTTTGCACAGGAAATTGTATTAATTGACATAAAAAATGATATTTCAGTAGCAGAAACACAGGATATTAAGCATGGAATGATAGAGCTAGGTGTTCCTAATATTTATAGTGGAGACTATTCTCATATAAGAGATAGTGATTTGATTATTGTAACAACAGGTCGGAATCGACACAAAAATGAATCTCGCCTTGATATGACTGCGGATAATATTAAAATAATAGAGGATGTTGCAACTCAAATAAAGAAAAATTACACCAAGGGGATTGTATTAATGGTAGCAAATCCAGTTGATGTCCTTACATATAAAATGGTTAAAATAATGAACTTTCCAAGTGGCATGGTTTTTGGTACAGGATGTATACTAGTACAGCATTGCTTAAATAGCTGTGAATTAAATCGTTAATGGAACGCCTGCATATGTCCATTTAAATGGATGCGCCAAAAGATTGTATTGCTCTATAAAGCGACATATGCTTTCCGTTAGCTCTGCTACAGATGAGT
>JAVBOS010000053.1:0-3916 GCA_031550255.1 Anaeroplasmataceae bacterium
TATTCAAAAAAATAACTGTTTTATTAATTATTCAATTATTGTTATTTTACTTAAATCCATTTCATGAGAATTTTTAGATGCATTAGCATATCCTAATAAAACAGAAATTCCCAGTTCATATCCTTCATTAAACTTCAAAAGTTTTTTAAACTCCTCTTTAGTTTTATCATTAAAAGAATTTCTAATCATTCCACAAATAACACTATCAATTCCTAGCGCCGTTGCTGCTAAGACAATATTTTGGCATACTATACCTAAATCAATTAATTCCATACCTGTTTTCTTTATTGCAATAACTATCATACAAGGACTATTATAATATAATTTTCCTCCACGAGACATTATTCTTTCATATCCTGAGTTATCATCTAATGACTGTAAATACTCCATCCCTGATGCTTCAAGTTTTTTTAAGATTTCCTCATTTTTTACTACAATTATTTGCCACGGTTCTAAATGCATCGCACTTGGTGATTGTAATGCAGCATGACAAATAAGTTCTAAATCTTCATTGTTAATTTTCTTACTAGAAAAATCTCTACAAGAAAATCTTTTTTCAATAATTTTTAAAGTCTCATTCATAAATATATCCTCACTTTTTTTAATTATAACACAATATAATATTAAAAAACAAAAAAAATAAAGTGCAAAATTTGCACTTTATTTTTTTATTGTAATATGCTTATTGTTCTTTACTAAATAAATCATTTAAATTACATGTTCCACTTAATGTTTCTAAAATATTAGGAACTTTATCAATAATAGTATTTTTTTCTGTTAAACTTACCAATGTAACTCTATTATCTAATATTTGTAATAAGCATAATGGAGTTACGCTAATATTTGTATTTGATCCTAATCCCTTATCTTCTACTTTTGTATCTAAAGTAAAATGATTAATATTTACTTTATAAACCGGAACTAATCTTAATTCCTCTGTAATAGCAATCGCCTTACCAACTGCTATATTATCATTTAAAATTTGTTTAATACTTTCGTTCATACTTTTTTCCCCTTATAATTCTAATTTAATATTATATTCTTTAAACCAATAATCAATTTGGTATAAATAAGCAATTAACTGTGGTTTACGCATTAATTGCCCGTACCAAGGTACATCTAAATCTTCTTCCGATTCTAATAATTCATTTAATTTTTCCTTATCAAATAAAGTATATAAAATTGAATTATGATCTTCTAAAGTACCTTTTAATAATTTAGTAACAATTTGTTCGTAAGTCTTACTTCTTGTTTTTGGAAAAGGACTTTTCTTTCTCGAATAAATTTCTTCTGGAAGAATATCTTTAGTCGCTTCTCTTAATAATGCTTTTTCTGTATCATTAAAATATTTATATTCCCAAGGAGTATTATATAAAAACTCAATTAATCGTCTATCAATAAATGGTGTTCTTACTTCAAGCCCAGCACCACTAGTCATTTTGTCATTTCTATCAATTAAAGTCATTAAAAAATACTTCATATTTAAATAACTCATTCTTCTTTGTTTAATAGTTTCTAAACTATCAGTTTCTAATATAGGAGCTTTCATAATTGTTTGTTCATATTGATTGGCAATATAATCTTTTAATTTTAATTTTTCTTTTAAGTCACTTCTTAATAAGTTTTCTCTAAACTCAACGTTTCTTAACCATGGAAATCCATATGAATTTCCATCTTCTCGGTAAAACCAAGGGTATCCCCCAAATATTTCATCAGAACCCTCTCCAGAAAAAGATACTTTATGAGTTTTCCTAACCTTTTTAGCAAACAAGAATAAACTTGCATCTACATCAGCCATTCCAGGAACATCTCTTAAAATAACTGCCGTTTTCAAAGAATCAGCTAGTGTATTCAAATCTACTTTATATGTCTCGTGTTCTATATTAGCTTTTTTTGTTAAGATAGGAATGAAAAATCTATCATCAGATGTTTCAAACTTATTGGGAGTATATTCCAATTCGTTACCTTGATAATCTAAACTAAATCCCTTAACATTTGGTTTTACATCCTTTACATACATGCTAATGATTGATGAATCTATTCCCCCAGAAACAAAGCTAGCTACATTAGCATCAATTTTAGCTTGACGATAGCATGTATCCTTTAATAAGTATTTGACCATACTTATTGTTTCTTCTTTATCAAGTTTATGTTCTCTTGCTTCTATTTCATAATATTTTTTTACAATACATTCATTTTTATTGTATTTAATAAAATGACCAGGCTCTAATTCATATATGCCTTTAAAGGGTGTCTTTCCTTGTGTGTGACTTGGTCCTAAAGCTAGTAGTTCCCTTAATCCATCAGCATCAACAATTGCTTCATTTTTATATTTTAAAATAGCTTTTATTTCTGATGCTATAATAATGTCATTATTTATAAAACTATAATATAATGGTTTTACTCCAAAATGATCTCTAGCAGCAAATAAAGAATTGTCATCTGTTAAAACAAAACTAAAACTACCATTAATAAAATTTAAAGCTCTTGTATCATATTCAATAATTAATTTTAATAAAGTTTCAGAATCACTATTGTTATCAAATTTATAACCTAAAGTAGTAAGTTTTCTTTGTAATTCATCTTTATTGATTAACTGTGAATCACAAATCAAATGATATTTAAGCAAACTCATTGGTTGTTTACCATAATCAATATCATCGATAATTAATCGTTTATGCCCTAAAGCAAAGCTCTCATTAAATAAATATCCTGTATCGTCTGGCCCCCTGTTACTTAAAGTATTTGTTGCATCTACAAACAAACGATAATTGATTGTTGTGTTAAAATTACTTTTAGCTAATATTCCGCTCATCATATCTTCTCTTTCTTTTGCTAATTTAGTATATTACCCATGACAGATATATGTGATTAACTTGTAAAAGAAAAATTAATATGTTAATATTTTGTTAGGTGATAAAATGAGAAAGCTAATGATTAAATTAATAGAGTTCTACCAAAAAGGCATTTCTCCTTTAAGACCTGGAAAATGTCGATTCACTCCTACATGTAGTGAATATTCTAAAGAATGTTATAAAAGATTTAATTTCTTTAAAGCATCTTGGTTAACCTTTAAAAGAATTATAAAGTGTAATCCATTTCATAAAGTAGCATACGATCCTGTCCCAGAAAAAAAGTAACTATTCAAGAATAGTTACTTTTTCTAATTTAGCTTTACAATTTTTTAAAAATGCATAAGTTAAATTATCAACTTTGCAATTTATAAATTCCACTTTATTCATTTTTTGATTTTTAAAGAATGTGTTTTTTATTACTATATTTTCAAACTTTGTTGCATTTAAACTACAGTTGATAAATGAGCAATCTATTATGTCACTATTAAAAACAATTTTTTTAAAAGTTGTTGTTTGAAAAGTTGTTTTATTAAATATGCTATTATCAAAATTAGCATTATTTAAATTACTACTTTTGAACGTTGTATTAATAAAGTTAGCATTACTAAAATCATTATCTTTTATATTACTAGATGAAATGATTGCATTAGTAAAATTACAATTTATAAATTTATTATTTAAAAAGTTTGTTCCACCTAATTTACTATTTACTAAATTAGCATTACTAAAATCATTTTCAATAATAGAATTCCCTTTTAAAATCATGTCATTTAGGACTGAATCATTAAACTTACATCTTTTAATATTGCATCCATTAAATTTTTTATCAGTATTTTTTAAACCTGAAAAATCAGCATCAAGCCAACTTGCATAACTCATTTTCCATGTTTTTTTATCTTTTCCTTCTACTTTTGTATCATCACCATTAACAAAATAATTAATATCAACTTCAAATAAATTAGCCATTTCATTAAACATGATTATATCAGGTAAAGAATCTCCTCTTTCCCACTTTGATACAGCTTGTGGACTAACATTTAATCTTTGAGCTAATGCTGCTT
>JAVBOS010000133.1:0-2894 GCA_031550255.1 Anaeroplasmataceae bacterium
GCATAATTTTCATTATAATAAAATGCTATATATGCTTTTGATTCATCAATAGTTAATTCTTTTGATCCTTTTTTAATACTAATTGGCATTCCATATTGTCCTGTAACTACAGTATAATTATCTTTTAATACTTCTAATAAACTTGGTTTGCTATTCTTATCATATTTTAAATCTAATTTATCATTAATTATCTCATTTTTATTTTCATCAACTACAATAACTGTTATTTGACAACGATCTGTTCCATCGTTAATATTTGTAATATATTTTACTGTAAAAAAAATAGCAACTATTACTATTAAACTTATTATTATTTTTAAAATATTTTTTTTCATACTAACCTCGTGGTTTAATTAAGCATTTAGGTCCAAAACCTATTAAATCTATTCTTTTTGCTTTTATTAATGCTTCTTTTACTAAATCATAATTTTGTGGTAATTTATATTGCATTAGAGCTCTTTGCATAGCTTTTTCATGTTGATCACGACAAACATACACTTCTTCATTTGTAAATGGATCTATACCTGTATAATACATACATGTTGAAGCAGTTCCTGGTGTTGGGTAGAAGTCTTGAACTTGTTCTGGAGTATGTCCTGTTTCTTTTAAATATTCAGCTAACATAATTGCGCTATTTATTGTTGATCCTGGATGTGAACTCATTAAATATGGAACCAAGTATTGATCCTTACCATGTTTTTTATTTAAATCCTTATATTTCTTACAAAATTCATCATATAACTCTTTTGATGGTTTACCCATTCTAACTAACACCTTATCATCAATATGCTCTGGAGCGACCTTTAATTGGCCTGAAATATGATGTTCTACTAATTCTTCAAAGAACTCTTTATTTTTATCATACATAATATAATCATAACGTAACCCTGATCTAACAAATACCTTTTTTACACCTTCAACTTTTCTAGCTGTTCGTAAAATATCTAAATAATCTTTATGGCTAACTTCTAAGTTCTTGCACGGATTATAACCAATACATTCTTTATTTGTACATACACCTTTAGTTTCTTGTTTACCACAAGCCATGTTATAAAAGTTTGCTGTTGGACCTCCAATATCATGAATATATCCTTTAAAATCTATATCTTTAGTAACTAATTTTACTTCATCAATTATTGAATCTTTACTTCTTGATTGAATAATACGACCTTGATGCATAGTTAATGCACAAAAGTTACATCCACCATAACATCCTCTATTACTTATAATAGAAAACTTTACTTCATCAATTGCAGGTACATGTCCAATTTTTTCTAATTTAGGATGAACTGCTCTCATATATGGTAAAGCATATACAGCATCCATTTCTTCTCTAGATAGTGGAAATTCAGGTTCGTTTTGAATAATATAAACATTTTGATATTCTTCAACTAGTACTTTTGATGTAAAGGCATCAGTATTTTTATATTGTATTTGAAAAGATTCAACGTATTTCATTTTATTATCTAACACTTCATCATACGTTGGTAATTTAATATATTTAAGTGGTAATAAACTATTATCTTTAGTTTTCCAAACACAATTTCTTATATAAATAATATCCTTAATATCAAGGCCACTATCTAGGGCATCAGCAATCTGTACAATAGTCTTTTCAGCCATTCCATAAACTAATAAATCAGCCTTGGAATCAAGTAAAATTGAACGTCTAACTTTGTTATCCCAGTAATCATAATGAGATAATCTTCTAAGTGAAGCTTCAATTCCGCCTAATATAATAGCACTATCTGGATATAATTCTCGAATTTTTGATGAGTAACGTATAGTTGCTCTATCTGGTCTTTTTCCCATAACTCCATTTGGAGTATAATAATCTTTAGTTCTTTTACGTTTTGAGACACTATAATGATTTACCATTGAGTCAATATTTCCACTGGAAATTAAAAACCCTAATCTAGGTTTACCAAAAATCTTAAAATCATTATTATCATTAATATTTGGCTGTGAAATAATACAGCATTTATATCCAAAGTTTTCTAAAACTCTAGTAATTATTGCTACACCAAAACTTGGGTGATCGACATAGGCATCACCCGTTATAAAAATAAAATCTGGTTGTTCCCAACCATATTCAGTCATCTCTTCTTTTGTTAAAGGTAAAAATGGCATAAAAAACACTTCCTAACTACTTTTATTATATCATAATAAAGAAAAAAACACTCAAATAAGAGTGTTTAAATTAAAATAACACTATAAATAATAACATTGATAATGTGTAATAAACTAAAATTCCTACTACGTCATTTAATGTTGTAATAAATGGACCACTAGCAACCGCTGGGTCAACTTTACATTTTTTTAGTAAAATTGGTATTACACTTCCGATCATACTTGATAAAGACATTGCTAATAACAATGATACAGAAACAACACCAGCTGCTTTTAATGATTCAGTTACAATAAATCCAGTTCCAACAACAATTTCAGTCTTAGTGATTAGTAAAAATATGCTAACGACTATAAATGAAACAATTGAAAGCATTAACCCATTAAAAACACCAACTTTACCTTCTTTAATAACCATTTTTGATAATATGCTATTGCTTATATCATCATCAGTTAAAATTCTTATTGTTACTGCTAGGCTTTGTGTACCAGCATTTCCAGCCATTCCTAAAATTAATGATTGAAAAAAGACAATCATTGGTAATGTTCTAACAACATTTTCAAATCTTGAAATTAAAACTGAAACAATTAATCCTAAAAAAAGTAAAGCTAATAACCAAGGTAATCTTTTTTTCACTGAAGTAAATGTAGATTCATTTAAATCTTCTGCCGAAGATAATCCCCCAAATTTTGCATAATCTTCAATCATTTCTTCTTGGACACTTTCGATTATGTCTGAACTAGTTATAACTCCTACTAATTCATTA
>JAVBOS010000064.1:0-8595 GCA_031550255.1 Anaeroplasmataceae bacterium
ACATAATAATTTGAAAATAAGAAGAACGGTACAAAATAGGTTATAATCGAAATGATAAGTAAAACGACACCTAAAATGATATTAATAAAGAAACCTACTACACTAAAAATAAATAAAATTGTAGAAGATAATATTAAAATATTGCAAATATTTAAACCTTTTTCTATTCTTTGAAAGGAATTATTAAGTATTATTTTAATATTACTCTCACTTAGTTCAAGTTTATCTTCTTGTTTTTGCTTATTATTTTTTACACCTCTAATTATTTCATCACAAGTTACACCATATAAATCTGCTATAAGTGGTAATATTGTTAAATCAGGAGAAGTAGTATCACACTCCCAACTACTTATAGTCTTGTTCGAAACAAATAATTTGTCAGCTACCTCTTGCTGTGAATAGCCTTTTGCTTTTCTTAATGTTGTTAAAAATTGTCCAATTGAATTTTTCATATATTTATCCTCCACACCAATTATTCTATTATATATAGATAAAAATTAACTCCCCAGATATTTAGAATTTGTCTATGGAATGTAGAATATTATTTTTAACTATAGATATTTAATGAAATTTATAAAATTAAAATATTTTCCATCCGCTTCTTTTATTCCATTTTTAATTGTATGTGTACGAATAAATCCGACTTTATTTAATAATGAAATTGAATTTGCGTTATGTCTAGCACTTGCAGTTACTATCTCAAAATTATTAACTTTTGCAATATTAAGCGCCTCGTTTATCATTTTTGTTGCAATTCCTTTTTTTCTATATTTTTCGCTAACAACCAAAGAACAAAATTCAATCATATGCTTATGTAGTATATGATTATTCGGAACTAATATTATGATTGAAACAATTTTTTGATTAACTAATCCAAATAACCATATTTGTTTATTAATACTTTCAATATCATTTCTTAAATCTAAATAATTAGTTGAAGTAAATAAATTTTTGCATATTTCTGTTTCATCGCCTATTTGAACAGGCCTAATAAAAATTTCTATCATAACGATCCACCTAGTTTTTTTATTAAAATAAAGATAAACACTGTAGTTTATCGTAATATCTATTGGCGCTTCTGGCAGGATTTGAACCCACAACCTTTTGATTCGAAGTCAAACACTCTATCCAATTGAGTTACAGAAGCATGAAAACATTATATCACATATAAAACGCTTTTTTAATATCTACCAATCGTAGAGTTATTAAATAATTAAAAGTAGATAAAAGTATAGTTGTAATAGAATAGTTATATGATATACTTGTTTTGAAAAGGAGTTGATTTTATGACTACAGGAGAAAAAATTGCATTTCTTAGAAAACAAAAAGGCTATTCTCAAGCTGATTTAGCACAAAAAATATATGTTAGTGATAAAGCTGTAAGTAAATGGGAAAACGATAGAGGTAAACCTGATATAAATACATTACCTTACTTGGCAAAAGAGTTAGGTGTAAGTATTGAAGAATTAATAATAGAAGATGAAATTGAGAATGATGAGACAGTAGAAACTGAAAATACTTATCAATATCGTGATAAATCAGGAATTTTAATTCCATCAGAATTTAATAAAAACGAATTGAAAAAGTTTTATAAACTTAATTATTTTGTAATTATTCCATTAAGTATAATTATTATGCTAATTTATCTTCAACAATTAAATACTTTATCAGGTATTCAAATTAATACTGTTGGAGTTAGTTATGGAGGAATATTATTTACAATTATTTTTCAATTCATTTTTAATATAATTTTAAAAATAGTCTTTTTGCAATTCTTACAAAAAAAACCACACTATTACGCATATTACTTATTTGTTGTTTCGGTTATTTCTTTACTAAATAAACTTAGCATAACCGGGTTAGTAGGAATTTGTATTAATGTGATAATTGGACTTTACATTATAAATGTGATTAAAGAAGGAGCTAAAGCTAGAATGTATTTAAAATTGTTTGTTATTACTATGGTTATTATAAATATATTACCTATAACATCATTAATCTCTATTCATTCGCTTAATATAGAAATTGGAAATTTTGTTATTGGTATATTACTAGGGATTATAAGTGGTATTGTTTCTATATTTGCAACTAAATCGTTGATTATTGCCTTAACGGAAGGAGAAGTAAAAGCAAAGTTTAATTAAATGGCGAAAGCCTTTTTTTTATAAAAAAAAACCGAGTTTTTCAACTCGATTAACTGTTTTATTTGGTGACCCGTACGGGGTTCGAACCCATAAATGCATGCGTGAAAGGCATGTGTGTTAAACCGTTTCACCAACGGGCCAAATAGTTGTTTTTCAAAACAGCCATGTATAATTATAGCATAATATATTGATGTGTCAACAAAAAAAATCATAATTTTTAATTTTTTTTCATAAAATCTTTAAAAGGTGAATTATAATTATGAAATTTTTAAAAATGACATATTATTTTGGAAAGAAAGAAAACGACTGTTTTGTTTTAAAAGTAAGCTATAATAAGAAAATAAATAAGTTTTTATTATCTTTAATTCATGATAAGTTTAATTATGAAACTGAACTCATAATAAATGATTATGTTTTAAATAGAAAACAAATATGTTTTAATCAAAATATTTTTAATAATGATATGTTAGTATTTAAAGATAGCATGTTAGAAATTAAGGTGTTTTTTAATACTAAAAAGCAATATGGTGTTATTAAGGATGGATCAATAAAGTATAATAATCTGTTTTTGAAAATTATAGATTATAAGTATTTTATAGATTCATCTTTTACGGTTGAAAATAATTATATAATTAACTTCGGATATGGAAATAACTATTATCCGGGAATATACTTTCTTAAAGTAAATAATATTAATAAGGAATCTTCAAATGTATTATTTTTATACGAAAATCATGGCAAGATAAAACAAGTTAAAGCCTTAGGAAAAATAAAATATCGAATAATTGATAACAAATTATCTTATTATGTAATTAAAATAAATACTTTTTTTGATTACTTAATATTTGAAAATAAAATAACTTTAGAGTCAATTATGAAAGAAAACATGGATAGTATTAGTGAAATAATATCTTTCGTTAGTTTTAAAAATGAAGTTTATATTGAAGTAAGAAATGAGAAAAACAATATTTCTTTTAAGACAAATAATAATTATGCTATAAATGAAAGAATTTTAAACCAATAATTTGATTTATTATATAAAATAAACTATAATATAAAAAATATTAGGAGAGTATATTATGGTAAATCAAAATGTATTAAAGAAATATGCCCAACTTGTTGTGAAAACAGGGGTAAATGTTCAAAAGAATCAACCAGTTACAATCAATTGTAGTGTATCAGATTATGAATTTGCAAGATTAGTTGTTGATGCTTGTTACGAAGCTGGAGCTTCTCAAGTATTTGTTGAATATTCAGATTCGGTTGTTAGTAAATCTCATTTTATGAATCAGTCGTTAGAAGATTTATGTATAATTCCAGATTATGTTGTTGCAAAAGAAAAGTATAGAATCGAATTAGGTGTTGCTAAAATAAATTTATCGTCACCAAATCCAATGGCATTTGCAGGAGTTGATCCTAAAAAGATGCAAGCGGCTGCTAAAGCAAGTTCGGAAAAATTAGAGTTTGTTAGAGACTATACTATGAACAGTAAAGGACAATGGTCTGTTATAGCTATTCCTAATGCTATTTGGGCTAAGAAGGTTTTTCCTAATTTAAGTGAAGAAGAAGGAATGAAAAAGTTATGGGAAGCAATATTAACTGCTTCAAGAGTTTCAGAAGATAACGATCCAACCGCTGAATGGAAAAAACATATTGAAAATTTAGAAAAATATAATGAAAAATTAGATAAATTTAATTTTAAACAATTACATTTTAAAAACAGTCTAGGAACTGATATAGTTGTTGAATTAGCAAAAAATCATATTTGGGCAGGTGGATCGGAATATAGACCTGATGGAGTTATGTTTGCTCCAAACATTCCTACAGAAGAAGTTTTTACAATGCCAAACAAAACGGGAGTTAATGGAACTGTAGTTTCAACTAAACCTTTAAGTTATCAAGGTAAAATAATTGAAGACTTTAAATTGACTTTTAAAAATGGCAAAGTTGTTGAATTTGAAGCAAAGAGTGGATATGATTCACTAAAAAGTTTAATTGAGTTTGATGAAGGAAGTTCATATTTGGGAGAGGTTGCATTAATTTCAAATGATTCTCCTATTTCTAATATGAATATATTATTTTATAATACACTATTTGATGAAAATGCTAGCTGTCATTTTGCGTTGGGTAGAGCATATGCAATCAATGTGAAAAACGGAACTAATATGTCTAAGGAAGAACTTATTGCTGCAGGTGCTAACATGAGCAATACGCATGTTGACTTTATGTTTGGTTCACCTTGTATGAATATTATAGGTTTAACTCAAGATAATAAAGAAATAGAAATATTTAAAAACGGTAATTTCGTATTTTAATAAAGAAAAAACTAATTTTTTAATTAGTTTTTTTTATTATATGATATAATACCACTGGTGATAAAATGTTGAAAATTATTTTACAAAAGAATGAAGAAAAAAGAATATTAGAAGGTCATCCTTGGGTATTTAGTAATGAAGTATTAAAATTTATTGGTGAAATAAAATCAGGAGAAATATGTGAAGTTTGTTCTTTTGATAATAAATTTGTTGGGTATGGTTTTTTAAATACTAATAGCAAAATTATTGTAAGAATTTTATCGCTTGATATTAATGAAAAAATAAATGATGATTTTTTTTATAATAGAATAAAAGAAGCAATTGAACTAAGACAAACATTAAATTTTGGAGATACAAGTAGACTTATTTTTAGTGAGGCAGATTTTTTACCAGGATTAATTGTTGATAAATATGGTGAATATTTATCTGTTCAATTTTTATCTTTAGGAATGGATATAAGAAAAGAACTTATTGTTAAAATATTGGTAGAGTTATTAAATCCAAAAGGTATATATGAGCGTTCTGATGTTTCTGTAAGAGAAAAAGAAGGTCTTGAAGAATTTAAAGGGCCTATTTACGGTCAATTTGAACCAAAAGTAATCGTTAAAGAAAATGACATTCTAATGCAAATAGATTTAGAAAATGGTCAAAAAACAGGATATTTCTTAGATCAAAAATTAAATAGAGATGGTTTAAAACTTTATGTAAAAGATAAAACTGTTCTTGATTGTTTTTCACACACTGGAGGATTTGCCTTACATGCTGCTAAATATAATGCGAAAGAAATAGTTGCGTGTGATATAAGTCAAAAAGCTGTTGATGATATTTTATTTAATGCTAAATTAAATAATTTTACAAACATAAAAGGTATTTGTGTAGATGTTTTTGACTATTTAAGAAATATAGAAAATAGTAATAAATTTGATGTAATTATCCTAGATCCACCAGCATTTACAAAAAGTAAAGAAACAGTTAATAAGGCATATAAAGGCTATAAAGAAATTAACTTGCAAGCAATGAAATTGATAAAAAAAGGTGGAATACTTCTAACGTTTTCTTGTTCACAACATATGACACCAGATTTATTTATGAAAATGGTTCACGAAGCAAGTGTTGATTCAAAAAGAAAAGTGCAGATGTTGGATTTTAAGATTCAATCGCCAGATCATCCGACGTTATTATCAGGGGAAGAACAATTATATTTAAAATGTATTGTTTTAAGAGTTCTATAATTCAAAATTGTTAATATAATATAGTGTGTGGATGATTATTTTTGTTGACACACACTATATATTTTGTTATAATCAAAAAGCAGTCAAAACTGAGATGGGCCTGTAGCCAAGGGGTAAGGCAAGGCACTGCAACTGCCTGATCATCGGTTCAAATCCGTTCGGGCCCTCCAGACTGAATTTTAAGTGTTGAAAAATCAACACTTTTTTTATTTTTTAAATTAAATATATTTTTATTATGTTATAATAAATCGAGGATTGATAAAATGATACGTTTAGATAAACTATTAGCCCATAGTGGTTATGGAAGTAGAAAAGATGTTAAAAATTTAATAAGAAAAGGCTATGTTTGTGTTAATGAAGAGATTATTCTTGATGATGATTATAAAGTCAATGAAGATATAGATGAAATAACTATTTTAGATGAAACTGTTGAATTTAATAAGTTAGTGTACTTAATGTTACATAAGCCACAAGATGTAATTAGCGCAACATTTGATAACAGATATAAAACAGTTATTGATTTAGTGGATACATATGGAAATCAAAATGTTTTTCCAGTTGGAAGACTTGATATCGATACTGAGGGCTTATTACTTATTACTAATGATGGAAAACTAGCTCATAAATTACTTTCACCTAAAAAACATGTTGATAAAGTATATTATGTTGAACATACAGGTAAATTTTTTGAAGCATATCATAAGATATTTGCTGATGGCATTACAATTGACGATGGATATACCTGTTTACCTGCAAAGTTTGAAGTGCTTGGTGAAGGTAGTGGTAATATTACAATTCATGAAGGTAAATTTCATCAAGTTAAAAGAATGTTTGAATCTTTAAATATGAAAGTAACTTATCTAAAAAGAATAAAATTTGGTAGTTTAGCTTTGGATAAAGATTTACCAATTGGCGAATATCGTCATTTGACTGTAGAAGAAATTGCTGAATTAAGAGAAGATGTGATGTAATGATAACCAGAGATATTCATTATGGAATGCCTACTGTTGATACAGCATTATATCAATTAGATTTGGCCATTAAAGCTGCTAAAAATAGCAAAGATAAGTTGCTGGAAGTAATTGTAGGACACGGAAGTACAGGTGGAACACATAAGATAAAAACAGCAACAGTAAATAAGCTAGATGAATATAAGGATAAAAAAATAATAAAAGATTATATTATCGGAAATGAGATAGATATTTTTAATATTAAGTATCAAAATTTTATGGGTAAAGAATATATTCCAGAAAGTGAAAAAATAAAAAGAAATAAAGGTTCTATTTTTATTTATTTGTAGGTATTAAAATGATATATAATTCAAATATAAAAAATTTTTACATTAGAGATGCCGTATCTTCAGATGTAAAACAGATACTTAGTTTTATTAAAGGAATTGCTAAATATGAAAAATTAGAGCATTTAGTATTGGCTAATGAAGAAAAAATTTTAGATTCCATCTTTGTTAATGGACATGCAAAGGTTTTATTAGCAATTTATAACGATCTTCCTGTAGGTATGGCTTTGTATTTTTTTAATTACTCAACATTTATTGGTGGCGCAAATTTGTATCTTGAAGACTTGTTTATTGAACATGAGTATAGAAATAAAGGTTTTGGTAAAGAATTGTTTCGTGTATTAGGAATAAAGGCTATTGAAAACAATTGTTATAGATTAGATTTTGTTTGTTTAAATTGGAATGAACCTAGTCTTAATTTTTATAAAAAAATGGGTGCAAAAGCTTTGAATGAATGGGTATTGCACCGATTTGAAAGAAAAGAAATAGAAGAGTTGGCAAAAGGAGAAAAACATGTTAAAAATTACTAATTTTTCAAAAACTTATCCAGGTGGTAAAATGGCAGTAAAAGATTTAAGTTTAATAGTTGAAGCAGGAGATATATTTGGTTTTATTGGACATAACGGGGCTGGTAAATCAACAACAATTAAAGCGGTTGTAGGTATTCTTGATTTTGAGGAAGGTGAAATAATTGTTGATGGTTTGTCTGTTAAAAAATATCCTTTAGATTGTAAGAAAAAAATAGCATATATACCTGATAATCCAGATATTTACGGGCATTTGACAGGAATTCAATACTTGGATTTCATTAGCGAATTATTTGATGTTCCTAAAAATATTAAAAATGAAAAAATTTCAAGATATTCAGAATTGTTTGGAATAAAAAAAGATTTAGCCAATCCGATTAGTACTTATTCACACGGGATGAGACAAAAAATAGCAATTATAGCAGCTATTACACATAATCCTAAATTATTAATATTAGATGAGCCATTTGTTGGATTAGATCCAATTGCTAGTCATACTTTAAAAGAAATATTTAAAGAAATGTGTGCAAATGGTTCGGCAATCTTCTTTTCAACACACGTTTTAGAAGTTGTTGAAAAACTTTGTAATAAAGTAGGTATTATAAAGGATGGACAATTAGTAGTTTGTGGTAAAACAGATGAAGTAAGAGGCGACAAATCCTTAGAAAGTTTATTTATTGAATTAGACAAACATGAATAAATTTTGGGTAATTACTAAAGTTCAATTAAAAGAAATAATTGATTTTAGAAAAATGTTTAATAAACAAAATAAAGTAAAAAGTGCCTCATTTTTAGGATTAGTTATTTTGTTTATTGCATTATTTGGTTTTATATCTGTTGTTTATAATTTAATGTTTGCATTTATGTTAAATGAAACAGGAAATATCGATTTACTTCCAGGATTCATGTTTGTTATTGCCTCATTAATGACTCTTTTTACAACAATGTTTAAAGTTAAGGGAACAATCTTTGGATCAAAAGATTATGAAACATTGCAAAGCTTACCAATAAAGTCATCTACAATAGTTACTAGCAAGATATTTATTTTATATTTATATGAATTAATATTTACTTTAATAA
>JAVBOS010000097.1:0-17406 GCA_031550255.1 Anaeroplasmataceae bacterium
AAACTAATAAAATTGATATATTGAATATTTAAAAAAACAATTATTCTTTCTTATTGGAACAAGATTTAATTAATTCCGATTTCGACAAATTCCGTCAATTTTATTGACTTTAAGGGCTTGATGTGATATAAATAGAAGTAATTATTTCAGATTAATATATATATCGTTATGTGTTTTTTTATTGAAAAATATTCTAATAAATAACGTTTATCAATATGGTGGAATTTATGAGGTGAAAAATGAAAAAGGCTTTACTTGCTACATTAATAGGGCTATCTATAATTGCATGCCCAGTTGTTTACTTTTTAATTGGTCCGAAGTTTGATAGTAATCAAATAGAAACATTAATCATACTAAGCATTATTGCTGGATGTAGTGGATTATACTGTTTTATCGTTGGGGAACTAACACAAAATAATAGCCAAATGGATAAGTTATGGAGTTTACTTCCTGAAGTATACATTTGGATAATTGCAATAAAAGGCGGAATGAATTTGCGTTTGGTTGTAATGGCATCTCGTGCGACACTTTGGGGAATTCGCTTAACTTTCAATTTTGCCCGTAAAGGTGCATATCACATTAAGTTTTGGAAAGGTACAGAAGATTACCGCTGGTCTGTGTTAAGAAATAAAAAAGAATTCCAACCACGTTGGAAATGGATGTTATTCAATTTACTTTTTATTTCAATATATCAAAATATATTAGTACTTGCTACTACATTGCCGGCGCTAGTTTCTATGAACTCGGATGTATCTTTTGGGTTGATTGACATTCTTGCTTCAGTCTTTATGCTTGGTTTTATCTTATATGAATTTATAGCTGATGAACAGCAATGGAAATTTCATCAGAAAAAATGGAAATTATTAAACGAAGGTAATAAACTAGAAGATTTATCAGAACCTTATAAAAAAGGTTTCAACACTACGGGATTATGGAAATATAGCCGACACCCGAATTATTTTGCTGAACAAAGCGTATGGATTTCGTTATATTTGTTTAGTATAGGTGCAGGTATTGGGATATTCAATTGGAGTATTATAGGGTCATTGTTGCTAATTGTGTTATTTATTGGTAGCTCAAATTTTGCCGAAGAAATCAGCAAAGGAAAATATCCAGAATATGAATACTATTGCAAAGTGACATCACGATTCATCCCAAGAACAATACGTTCTGAATAAATATTTATATAATTAAAAGAAATAGTTAATTCATTTTAAATAATTATAATTTTGATTGAGTACAATATTTAGATTAATCAAGTGTGCATAAAATATTGCTGTAAAACAACTGTGGTGCGTAGTCGTACCAATACGGGTAATCTATCTTGTAAAAAATAAAATCACTTTAGGGTGATTTTTTTTATTTTAGATGTTATAATGAAATTAGAGGTGATTACTATGGATTATAAGATTGTTCATTTAAAAGATTTTAAGATAGTAGGTTATGTTATTAATACCAAAAATGGATGGGATCAATTTAGTTATGCATGGGATCAATTTACGTTAAATAGGATGAAGATAAAAAATAGAGTTGGTTTTGACACTTTTGGTTTTGAAGATTACTCTAACAGTTTTTTTGATAATGGAAATTATTGTTTTGATTATATAGCTGGATGTAAGGTAAGTGAATTTGAAGATATTCCAGATGGATTTAAATGTATAACAGTTAAAGAAAGTGATTATGCAGTTTTTAAAGTTAATGATGTAAAGGATTTTTCTGTTACATATAGATATATTTATGATATTTGGTTAAAAGAAACTAACTATATCTTCAATAAAGAAGTGGGAGGAGATTTCGAATACTATGATTCTGGATTTGCTAATGGAAATTTATTTATTTATATTCCAGTTATTAGTAAAACGAATTAAGAATAATCCTAAATTTTTAATTAAGATATCATATAAATTATAAAATATTTATTGACACAAAATATAAGATATATTATAATATCAATTACTCTACTAAAATATGAGTAATTGTTAATGGCCCGTTGGTGAAACGGTTTAACACACATGCCTTTCACGCATGCATTTATGGGTTCGAACCCCGTACGGGTCACCAAATAAAATCTAAATATAACATGGTTATATTTTGTAAAGAACGATTCAATCGTTCTTTTTTTATACAATATGAGGTGATATTTTGAAAATTCAAGTAAATGGATATAGTGGAAGTGGAAAATCTACTTTTGCTAAAAGATTAAGTGAATATTATAGGATCCCTCTTTTACATATGGATACAGCTCACTTTAAAGAAAACTGGGAAGAAAACGATAAAGAAATTTTTTTAAACAAGGTTTTAGACGTATTCAATCAGGATTCATGGGTTATTGATGGTAATTATTCTAAAATAGTTCCACAAAGATATGATGAATGTGATATGTTATTTTTCTTTAATTTTAATAGATTTAAGGCTTTATATGGTGCGTTAAAAAGATATTTTAAATATCGTAATCAAGAAAGAGAATCAATGGCAAAGGGATGTAAAGAAAAGTTTGATTGGGACTTTTTTAAATGGATAATGTGGGAAGGCAGAAATAAAAAACACAAAAATTTTTATAAAATGATATTAAATAAATGTCCTAATCATATAATTTTTAGGAATAGAAGACAGGTTAATAAATACTTATTAACATTAGGAATTAAAGCGAAATAAAATGATAACGCTTTATTGTTATATTCAAGTATTAGTTGATTGTAAATAAAGATGATTTAATGTAGAATTTATGTATTGGAGTTGTTAAAATGTTATTTGGGAAAAGATTAAATAAATATTATATAAAGCACTTTGTTCCATATGTAATTGGAATAGTGTTTTTATTGTTGGTAGATTATGTTCAGACATTATTACCAAGACAGGTTGCTTTAATCTATGGTGGAGTTGAAGATGGCTCTTTAACGGTAGAATTACTTAAAAGAATTGCCATTACAATTATTATATATGGTTTAATAATGGCTATTAGTAGATTTTTTTGGCGTATGTTTTTAATTGGTAGTGCAAGAAAGATTGAAACTGAATTAAAAAATGAAATGTTTGAGCATTCACAAAAACTAAGTCAAGAATTTTATAGCAAACAAAAAGTTGGAGCTATGATGTCTTTATATACGGCGGATGTTGATACGATAAGACAATCTTTAGGTTTTGGTGTTGTTATGTTTATTGATGCTGTTTTTTTAGGATTAGTAGCTTTAATAAAGATGCTAATGGTAGATGTATCTTTAACGATAGTAGCGTTAATACCAATGCTAATTATTGCGATAGGTGGTTTTTGGTTTTCTAAAAGTTTAGAAAAAGCATATTCTGGCAGACAAGAAGCAATTGAAGGAATGTCAGAATTTGTTCAAGAAAATTTTTCAGGAATTAGTGTTATAAAGGCATATGTCAAGGAACGAAGAGAGTTTAGAGAGTTCATAAGAAGAAATAAAAATGTTTATTCTGCATCTTTAAAATTTAGTCGCAAGATTGCTTGGTTAGAAACATTGATTGAAACATTAATAAGTTTATCGATTGTTTTCATCTTTGCACTTGGTGGTTATTTTGTAGCAGTAAAAGGTAGTTTAAGTGGAGCTGATTTAGTAGAGTTTTATCAATTATTTTTCTTATTAATTTGGACAATGATCGCTTTAGCACAAATTATTAATAACTTAAGTCAAGGGAAAGCTAGTTTAAAACGTATTACTAATTATCTAAATGAACCATATACTGTTTTTGATTCTAAAGATGTTTTGGATGTTCAAGCATTAAACGGAACAGTTAAATTTAATAACTTAACATTTAGATATCCTGAAACAGATATTGATGTTTTAAAAAATGTAAGTTTTGAAATAAAAAATGGTGAAATGGTGGGAATAATTGGTCGTACCGGTAGTGGTAAATCATGTATTGTTGAATTAATACTTAGAACATATAATGTTGAAAAAGAATCATTATTCATTGATGGCTATGATATTATGCAATTACCAATAAAGACAGTACGTAATAATATAGGATATGTTCCACAAAATAATTTTTTATATTCAGATACAATTCATAACAATATTTCCTTTGGTCTTGATCAAAATACAGTAAGTAGAGAAAGTGTTGAAGAATATGCTCAATTAGCTGATATTCACAAAAACATTAGTGAATTTGTTTCAGGATATGACACAATTGTTGGTGAAAGAGGAACAACATTAAGTGGTGGACAAAAGCAAAGAATAAGTATTGCTAGAGCATTAATTAAAGACCCTAACATTTTAGTGTTAGATGATTCTGTGAGTGCAGTAGATACGGCAACAGAAGTTAATATTTTAAAAAATTTACGTAAGATTAGAAAAAATAAAACAACAATTATTATTGGACACCGAATTTCAACTATGAAGAATATGAATAAAGTTATTTTAATAGATGATGGTAAGATTGTAGCAATAGGTAAACATGATGATTTAGCAGCAAATTGTGAATTATACCAAGAAATGATAAAAGCACAGGAGTTAGAAGACTAATATGGATAATCAAGAATTAGACTTTGTCAGAAAAATTAAAGACTCTGAAATTGCCAAGAGATTAATAAAATATGCTAAACCATGTTTTTCATACTTTGCTGCAAGTATTTTAATCTTAATGGTAACAGTACCATTATCGTTATATAATCCGTTATTAATTAAGAACATTCAAAATAATTTAATCTCTACAGATATAAGTTATAGTTATATTTTAATGAATATCTTTGGAATGATTGCTATATTAGCAGTCAATGCTGTTGGAATTTTCTTTATGAATTACTTGTTACAATTAGCTGGGTTAAAGGTTAATTTACAAATAAGAGAAAAAGTATTCACTCATATTGAAAAATTTTCAATAAATCAATTTAACTTAACCCCAGTTGGTAAATTTGTTACGAGAGTTACAAATGATGTTGATAGTATTACAAATTTATATTCTAGTTTAATTATAGGATTTTTAAAGAATGGTTTTACAGCGGTAGTGGCATTAATATATATGTTTAGTATTAACTGGGAATTAGCTTTAAAGGGAATATACTGCATTCCTCTACTAATTTTAGCAACTATTTTCTTTAGAAAATTTACTAGAAAAGCTTATAGAGACTCTAGAACATATAATACTGATGTAAATTCATTTTTATCAGAGCATTTATCTGGTGTAAAAATTACTCAAATCTTTAATAAAGAAGAATCAGAAATATCAAAATTTAAAGAAAAGACAAATTAGCTTTATAAAGCCAATATGAAATCATTATTAGCATTTGGAGTATTTAGGCCATTTATTTACTTTTTATTAATTGTTTCAATTGTTTTAGTATTATTCTTTGGAGGATTAGAAGTTATCGAAGATCCATTAAAGGTTGGTATGTTATTAGCAATGTACGATTATATTTATCGCTTTTATGAACCAGTACAACAATTAGCTGAACAATTTGATGTATTACAATCTTCATTTGCCTCAGCAGAAAAAATATTTAGTATTTTAGATACTAAACCAGAAATAAAAGATAATGAAGATGCAATTGAACTTACTGATACAAAAGGTGAAATAGAATTTAAAAATGTTTGGTTTGCGTATAAAGAAAATGAATGGATTTTAAAAGATGTTTCATTTAAAATAAATGCTGGAGAAATAGTAGCATTTGTCGGTGAAACAGGTAGTGGTAAAACAACAATATTGTCATTAATTACTAGAAATTATGATATTCAAAAAGGTCAAATTTTAATTGATGGTATAGATATAAAAACATTAAAAGTTGAATCATTAAGATCTAATATCAGTCAAATGTTACAAGATGTGTTCTTATTTAGTGGTACTATTGAATCAAATATTAAACTAAATGATATAGATAGATTTACTGAAGAAGAAATGATCGAATCAGCTAAGTTTGTTAATGCTGATAAATTTATTGATAAACTACCGAATAAATATAAAGAAGAAGTAAGAGAAAGAGGAAACAATTTTTCTAGTGGCCAAAGGCAACTTATTTCTTTTGCAAGAGCAATATTACATAAGCCTAAAATTATTATTTTAGATGAGGCTACGGCTAATATTGATACTGAAACAGAACAATTAATTCAAGAATCTTTAGAAAAAATTATGAGTATTGGTACAATGTTAATGGTTGCTCATAGATTATCAACTATTCAAAATGCAGATAAGATAATTGTTTTAAATAAAGGTCAAATCATTGAATCAGGAAGCCATAAAGAACTTTTATCTCAAAAAGGTTATTATTATAATTTATACTTGCTTCAATTTGCTGAAGATGAAAACAAGCAATAAAAAAAGGAGAAAATTTTCTCCTTTTTATTATTTTATAAGTCTTTTTACAAGTTCTAAGCTAGACTTCATATCATCAGGCATTACACCTTCAAATGTTAAAACAGCATTAGGACAATATTTTTTCATACGAGGAATAATATATTCTAGATCCATTAAACCTTTTCCTAAACCAACTTGTTTTAATTTAGTTTCTGCAATTATATAATCCTTAAGATGGAATACAACGATTTTATCGCCAAATAATTCTAAACATTCATCAAATATTTCTTTATGTTTTTCATGATTTTCTAAATCTAACCAATTATATGTATCCATAATCACGTTAACGTGTCCGTTATCGATATCATTTAATAATCTTTTTAATGTTTTAGGATCATACATACAATGACCAGCAGCACCTTCAATGGCAACATATGAATTAACTTCTTTTGCATAAACAGCTAAGTCATTAAATACTTCTTTTATTTGTTGATATGCTTCTTCAGTTCTATTTAATGGATTATAAGTCCATTTGTCATCATTAAATGATCCAGTTTCAGAACCAACATATTTCGTTCCGAATTCATTTGCATATTTTAAATGTTCTTTAAATTTCAAAATATTATTTATAATAGATTCTTTATTACTATGAACAGGATTAAAATAAGCACCTAATGTAGATATTGATAAATTATATTTGGCAAATTCATCTTTAACATCCTTAGCTATTTTTGAATTAATAGTACCTGGTTCAGCAGTATAATCATCAAAACATTTATTTAATGCAACTTGTACCATATCAAATCCTATATCATGTGCTTTTTGCGCTAAGTCTGAAACATTTGATTTTCCGAAATCATGTAATCTTACTGATATTTTCATCTTTTATACCTCTTATACTTTTCTATAAATATAATACACTTTTATTTATTAAAAATCTATACATTGTAAAATTTATCATTAAATATTATAATATTATTAATTGTTGTATAGGGGGATTCAAAATGAGAGTATTAATTATATATAATCCTAATAGCGGAAATCAAAAAACTATTAAGAATATTTCGCTAATAAAATCAAAGTTATCTTTAAAATATAATTTAATTGAAGTGTTTGCTTCAAATGGTGCTGGGTCTATTATAGATAAGGTCGAAGTTGATGGAAGCAACTATGAGTTGCTAGTAATATGTGGTGGAGATGGAACTCTTAATGAAGCTGTTAATGGATTAATGAAGTTAGATAAAAAACCTAAGATAGCATATATTCCTTCAGGAACAACTAATGACACAGGAAAACTTTTGGGGCTAAGTAAAAGAGTCATTAAAAAGTCATTAGACATCGTTTTAAACGGTAATCCTGTAGAAATGGATATTTGTAAGGCTGAAGACAAATACTTCGTTTATGCATCGGCGATTGGCAAATATACCAATATTAGTTATAAAGCATCTTCGAAACTTAAAAAGAAGATTGGACACTTAGCTTATTTTGTTGAAGCTTTAAATCATCTAGCAGATGAAAATAAAATGCATTTAACAATCGAGGCAAACCAAGAAATATATAAAGGTGACTATTATACTGTTTTAGCTTTAAATTCTGAAAGATTAGCAGGGTTTAGATTTTATAGATCACAAAGAGTTAAGTTAAATGATGGAATAATTGATATAACATTAGTTAGAAGAAAAAATGTATTCTCTTTATTTAGTCTGTTGATGTTTTTCTTTTTAGGAGACCGCTGGAAAAATGGAGTTCATACAATTAGAACTAACAAGATTGTTATAAAATCTATTGCTAATTTATCATATAATACTGATGGAGAACATGCGTTTGATTCTAATAGTGCTACAATAGTTGTTGTCCCTAAAGCTATTACTATTTTAGTAAGTGAAAAAATTAAAAAACGTTTTTTTGAATAAAAGACCAAAATTTGGAAAAAATGACTATAGGGTGATATTATGAACCGTTCTAGTGTTATTTCTAAATTTAGTCTTTTTTTATTTACTGTATCGAATAATTATGTATTAGTGCAATTTTTAATTATGCCATTAATTTTTAGGCAAGTAGGTAATTCTTTTATTATATATATTTTACTAATGTTGGCACTTTCATTTATTATTAATTTGATTCTTAATAATAAAAAACTTAAAACAAATATGTTAAATAAGTCAATTAATAATAAACTGGTTAGATTTAGTTTGATTATTTATTTTATTATTAAAATAGTATTAATTGCTACAATTTCAAGCATTGTATTATCTATTGGCTTCTATCAAAATACTAAGATAATTTATTTCTTGGTACCGTTAATTATAGCTGGAGTTTATATTTCAAAAATTAGAGATGTTGGGGTTGTCAATATTTCGACAATATTAATTCTATTGAGTTGGCCAATCCTTTTTTTATCATATTTTTTGCATAATAATCTTAAGGATTTTTCTTTGTTATTACCGCTTAATTTTAGTATTACAGGAGTAAAGTGGTATCATAGTTTCTTGTTTTTGTATTTAATTCTTGATAATTATACCTTTTTATTAACTAATGACAACGCAAAAGAGAAAAGTGGTAAATCATTAATTTTACTTACCAATATTTGTATGTTTTTTATTATTTTATTGAACTGGGTTAATTTAACAACATTTGTAGGAGATATATTCTTACGTGATTATAAGTTATTAGGTTTTATGGGTTACGCAATACATTCAACATATAAATATTTGGGTAATTTAGATTTTTTATATGTATATATGATTACAGTTTACGCAATTTTGAGAATTGGATTTATGTCAAATTATTTTAGAGTACTTTGTAAATTTAAAAATACAAGTAAATCAAATATATTAATAATAATTATTATATTAGCATTAGCACTAATATTTTTAAACTATCACATTTTGATTGAAAAGTATTTGGAGTATTTTATTTATTTGTTATTAGTCCTTATCTTACCATATTTTTTAATGTTGGTTTTTATGAAAAAAAAGGAGGTTAAATAATGAATTCACTAAAAAATACTTATTTTTATAATATGCTTGAGCGTCAATTGAAGGATCAAAAGGATGTTATTATTAAAAAAGAAGAAAGGCTAGGATTAGTACTTTTTTATCAAGAACAACTATGTAATATCAATATGTTTAATATGGATTATATTGAACTTATTAGAAATGAATATCCCAAACCACTTGATCAAATTATTATAGGTGTATGTAAGGAATATAAAAAAGAACATAATCTTTTTTTAGATGGATTGTTGCAAATTATATTTAGTGGTTTATTAGTTATTTATGATAATAATAAACATTTGTTTTATATTTTAGATATTTCTCAATCTCCAAGTAGAAGTACAAGTGATTCTTTAGCTGAACCAGATGATATTATTGGATCAAGAGATGGTTTTGTTGAAAACTACAAAACTAATATAGCACTATTAAGAACAAGATTAAAAAGTAGTAATTTAGAAATAGATGAATTTTGTATCGGAAGAAGAAGTAAAACATATGTTGGTTTACTATCAATAAACGATATACATGATCAAAGCAAAAGGAAAAGAATAAAAAGAGAATTTGAAAAAATTGATATTGATGCGGTCACAAATATTTTTGATATAACAGAATCAATTCAAGGAAGAAGAATGTTACCAAGCTATCAATATAGCGGTAGTCCAGACCTAGCAACAAGACATCTATTAGATGGTCAATTTATTGTTATAATAGACAGAGTACCAACAGTAATGATCATACCTCCGACATTCTCTTTATTTACTAGGCAAGTAATAGATAATATGAATGTTAAATATTTTTCTTTCATTGAAAGAGCATTTGTCTTGATGTCTTTAATTGCTTCTACAGTATTCTTAGGATTATTTACTTCATTTTTGACATATCAAAGTGATAGTATGTCATTACTTGTTTTAGGTACTTTTAGAATAACTCAAAAAGGAGTAATATTTCCTATTTATGTTGAAATACTTTTTGTTTTACTACTTTTTGAACTCTATTATATGGTAGGCTTTAGAAGCCCCAAAGTAACAATATCATCAACTATCGTTTTAGTTGGAGGGATAATAATTGGTCAAAATACAATTGCTTCTGGTTTGGCTGGAGTTATGGTAATGACATTTACTGCCTTAATTTTTTTAACTACTTTTACAGTTACTTCAAACATTCCTTTAATAATGTGGATAAGCGTTGTTAGAATAACTCTCTTATTAGCTTCTATTTACTTAGGTCTTTTTGGATTGATGATTGGGGTAATTGTTATTTTATCAAGATTGTATAAAGAAAACAGCTTTGGTGTAGGATTTTTTGAACCATTTTTGCCGTTTGATTTTAATGGTGTTAAATACTTTTTTACACCACAGTCAAAAAAGCATAATAAAAAACGTCCTGAAGAATTAAATGTTTTAGATAAAAAAATGAAGGTGTAATATGAAAAAAATACTTATAATATTATTTTTACCAATTCTTTTATCATCTTGTTACTATACTAATGTAGTGGTAGAAGCATTAGTTTCTAGTATGTATTTTTCAATTGAAAACAATGAATACAATGGGGTATTTTATTTGACTAGTAGTTTGGAAATAAGTAAATCTGAAGGTGGTGGAGAAAAGGGTTCTAGCGAGGTTGCAAAGTCTAAAAGTAATAGTTTGTTTGAACTTGTTACAAAAGTTGAATCATCTACCGCACTTGATATTAACTTTCGGCATGTAAGTACAGTTATATTTCATGAAAGTTTTTTAGAAAAAAAATATATTGAAGAATTTGTTGAACTAATAAAAAAACAATATAATTTTGATTTCAATTTTTATGTTTTTGTTACAAAGGAAAAAGCTGATGACTTATATTCATTACAAAATCCAGATAAAGTGTCAATGTTAAATTCTATTTTATGTAATCCAACTGAAGAAAAAATATTTTATCCTTTATGTAAAGAACTTCATTTTATTGAGTTTTGTAGAGAATATTTTGATCCACATTTTACTGTTAAAATTCCAGTTTTATCACTTGTTGAATTATGGAATATAGAAGGTGAAGAGAAAAAAAGTGTTCGTGTAGATGGTGTATGTTATAATGCAGATAAAAATTTTATTTATTATGAAAAAAATAACGAGTCGATGTCTTTACTAGTTGATAATAAAGATTACTCAATATCAATAAATAACAAGCTAATGTATTTGAATCATTACACAGTTAAAATTAAAAGAAGAAAATCTTTGAAAATATATTTAAAAGTTAGAAACATATATGATGATAAGGAACTTTTAAAGAATATTGAGGATGGGTATAAACTGGTGCTAGTTGAGCTATATAATAAGGAGATTGATGTTTTAAATATAAAAAACATTAATTATCGTTATAAAAAGAATTATACATTCGATGATATTGAAGTTATAGTTAAAGAAAAATAAAAAAATAACAATTTAGCATTTGGCTAAATTGTTTTGTTTTTTAATGGCAGGGGCATCAGGATTCGAACCCGAACCAAAGGTTTTGGAGACCTCTGTGCTACCGTTGACACCATGCCCCTATTTAGAACAATATTGAGTATATCATATTATTTTTGGCAAATCAAGGTAAATTTAGTCTTTACATATGTAAAAGTTGTGAAATGTTATTGTATTTTTGGTCTTGCTTTGTTAAAATCAACTTATCAAAGAGAAGGTGTGATTTTAATGCCAGAAATAATTGCGAAAGTTGTGGACATTTTAAGTAAGGTCCCTTACAATATATTAAAAATGTTACCCACAATAGTATTTGTTTTAATTGTTATTGGTTCTACGTTAAGAGGTATGAGACGTGGATTTAGAAAAAGTATAATTTTATTTATTAATTTTTTAATTGCAGCAGGGGCATGTGTCGCTGTGTTTTTAACTGTTTTCAAAGATAAAAATTTTGATACAGGATTTATTGCTACAATTAATTCTATTTTAGGAGAAGGATTTTTAAATAATATATTAAAGGTTGATGCTTCTTTAAATTCTGTAAGTTCAATTATTTTTGCTTTTGCAGAGAAAAGTTTAGGTCAACAAAATGGAATCGTTGGCGGAGTAATTAACTCATTAAATGCTCAAGGAGCATATATTGCTGTTATTGCTGAAATGCTTTTAAGATTTATAATGTTTATAGCATTATATATTGTTTTTTTAGTACTAGATTTTATTTTATATACAATTTATTTATTATTTTTTAGTGAAAGAAAAAGAAAGAAAAAAATTAATTATCGACATGAACAAGGACTTACTCCTTTACGATATAATAAAAGACGTTTATTAGGGTCTGTTGTTGGTGCAACAAGAGGTTTAATAAAAGCTACTGTAGTTTTATCTTTTGTTGGGTCAGCAATGTTTATTTTTGCTGGTGGTGTTTATAAAGATGAAACAAAAAATACAACAACTGATGAAGTTTCAAAAGAAATGCAAGTTGTTACAAACTTTTATAATTTTTTCAAAACATATAATACAACAGGAATTGGTCAATTACTTGAAAACGTAAAAGATGCTAATAATATTCCTTATTATTTAATGATTGCTGATATGGTATCAAAAGGATATATACATGACGAGAACCAAGGATTAGATGAATATATATTAGCAAGAGAAGAAGCTGCAGTTGTAACTGCAATAATTAATGAAGCGCTTGATTATATGATTGTTAATAATATAACAGTTGGCTCTGAAAATTATAAAGATGTTTTACTTGAAATGTTAATGGATCAAAATTTTGAAAGTACATTATCGAATATAATTGATAGAATTGCAAGCGAAGAGCTATTTAAAAATTTAGCTAAATCGGTAATAGATTCATTTGTCGTGTCTTATGCAGATACATCTAATAATCAACTTTTAAAAATATTTTTTACTGGTGATGACCCACTTGTAATTTCGAAAGAAATATTTACAAAACAAAACTTCAAAATTATTCTAAATATGGCAATTAGAGGCTATAGTTTATTTAAAGAACTTGGTCCAATGAATGAAGGCTTAGTTTCATTAGCTACAAAACTAAGTGTCAATAAAGGTGAAATAATTCAATTGGTCGATACATTTACACAATTAACAATATTTTCTGATCCGGCATTAACAGAAAAATTGAATACAAAACTTAAACTAACATTTAATCATATGCTAGAGGGAATGACAAATTCATTAAACGGAATTACATTAGACTTCATTAATGATATTAAGTTTGTTGATACGTATGACCAAAGTGGAAACAAAGTATCTAATGGTGAACTAAGTGTAATAATTAATCTATTAGATGAAATATTAGATTCACAATTATTATCTGTTGATTTTAAAGATTATCCAGCTTTAATTACTAAGCTTTCAACAAAGGATTCTGAAAATAAATCTTTAATTGAAAAATTAATGGCTTCAGATTTGTTATATTTAACAATGGCTACAATGCTTGATAGCAATATTTTGGGAGATAGCTTCACATTATATATTCCACAAGATTGTAAAACGACGATTAACTCAAAAAGTTATATTTCAAAAGAGGAACTTCTTACAGTTATTGATTCAATAGCTATTATATTAGAATCAGTACCATTTGAAACACTTACTTCTGATCCTAAAACAGCAATTTTAAACTTGGATAGAAGTAAAATAATGAATGTTATCTCTTCTAAAGTTCTTCAAGGAACAATAGCATTAATGATAAACGTAGAAGGAACTAGTGATATGATTATAATTCCTTCTAGCTTACAATTTTATAATTATTTACCTGATGGAAGCGTTGAAGTAGATTCGAATAATAATAAAATAATTAATAACAACATTAATTATTGGTTAGATTCAACCGATCCTGATGGAAAAATTATACCAGGAGAAGTAAGAAAAACAATAAATGGAATTTTAGATTTAAATTTATTAACATTAATTACTAATCCTTCTGCTGAACTAGATTTTACACAAATGTTTGATTTAACTGATGATGAAATAACATCAGCATTTAAATCTAATATACTAAGTTATACATTTACAAAACAAATTTGTAATCTTGATAAAACATTAAGTCCAGAAAATGGTGTTTTAAATATTCCTAATAATGTCTTTATGGATAATAAAACAATAAATGATGTTGAAAAAAATATAAAAACTACTGAAATTATAAAATTAATTAGAGCATTTGATGTTGTACTTGGAGAAAACACTTCAATTAACAATTTTACATTAAACATAAATGATTTAATTGGTAAAAATAATGAATCAAAACAAGACGCTTTAATTGCATCAAGTATCTTACATGCAACTATGATTGTAAAAATTGATGAGCTTGTAAATGCAACTAGCGGCGGGTTGTCTGGAGTATTATCAATTCCACAAATGTATCAAAGTCCAACAGTAAAAACTACAGGAAACATTTTGACAGACTTTACAAATAACGAATGGATTTCAAACAATGAGATTAAAAATTTATTAAAAGGTATAGATGCTTTGGGAATATCAATCGATTCAGAAAACAATGCCACATTTAGTTTTAGTACTTTTAAAACTTTAAATGATGAATATGATTCAAGTGATTTGATATCAGAGTCTAAATTGGAAGTTATATTACAATCATATATTTTATATAAGACATTAAGTGATAAAGTAGCTACTTCATCAACTGCAATTGTTTTAACAGATGAGGTATATGATACGACAGTAACAACTTCAACAGAAAAATTTGTAAATGCTAAAGAACTTAGTCGTTTAATTAAATCATTTAATATATTAAATATCGATGTTGATAATGCTACAGGTATGTCAATATCAACAATATTTACAGTTGGAACAGATGAGTCATATCAATCAGCTGATGCTAAAATACAAGATTTATTAGAATCAAGAATATTTGAATGTACAGTTGCGAAAATGGCTTATGATAACTTTGGAAAAACAAATAACTCAACGATAGTTGTAATTGATAAATTGGCTATTGATTCAGAATTGAATAATTTATCAAATTGGTTATCTGAAAGAAATGACGATCTTGATGTATTAGCTGATACATGGAAAGAAGCTTATAACTTATTAATTGCTGCACAGCGTCTTAATCTAGGTGATGCACTAGATAATGGAACAATGAATTTAACTTCTGCAGGAACTATTTTAGATTTAACTGATGCAACAATATCTGATATTATGAAATCAGACATTGTTGGTTATACATTGTCTAAACAGATTACTAATATATCATCTTTAAGTGTTTCAAATAAGATATTAAATGCAAGCAAAATGATATTAGATAATAGCGGGACTGATAAACTATTAACTACTACGGAAGTTCAAAAATTATTTACAGGATTAAGAGTTTTAACAAATTATAATCCAACGACTGATAGCGATAAAGACTTAAATTCACTTTCAATTGAAATAAATGATTTCTTTACTATGACAGACAAATATTCAGCAGTATCAACAGATACAAGGACTAAAATGGATGTTATGTGTGAATCGTATATCTTATGGTTAACAATAAGTAATAATTTATTTAGTCAAGGAAAAACATCACAAAATTCATCTGGATCATTATATATTCCAAATGTAGAAACTGTAATTAATACAGAAACAATTTCTGGGTATGATTCGGAAGATTATATTGTTACTACTGAAATAAATAACTTGTTAAATGCCTTAAATACTTATTTTGGTACTGGATCTAAATCATTTAGTTCAATTTCATTGTCTTTACCTAATGGTGATACTTTGACAGAAATGTTAAAGTCTGAAATAATGGTTACAATGTTATCAAAAGAACTTGCTCCTAACTTTACTAAACCGGCACAAACATTTACAAGGACTGCAGTTTATAAGGATGCTAACACTTCTATAGATAAAATAACTAAAACTGATTTAGAAGAATTAATAACTGGTATTAAATCACTATTTGGTGATAGTGCAGCATTTACAAGTACATCATTTTCAATGAGTAATGGAATGGATAATAAGTTAATTGATCTATTTAGTATTCAAGATGAAGAACAATTAATTTTACGTGCAACAGTTTCAAAGACAATTTTGACTGCAAATAATGTTCCTGTTGCTAAAAATAATGAATTCGTTAATTCAACGATTATTGAAGAAAATGAAAGTAAAGCTATTACTATGATTTATTTAACAAAAGCAGAAATTCTGAATTTATTAAAAGCATATGATCTTTTAAATTTAGACTTAAATAGCGGAACATCTGGCTTAAGTATTGCAACTCTACAAACAATATTTAGTAATGAAACAAATCGTACAACAGTTTTGGCCTCAGATGTTGCATGGTTGATTATTTCAGATTATGTAAATAATACACAATTCTATGGTATAACATTATATGAATTTGTACAAAGCACAAATCCTATGTATGCACAATATAAAAATGTTAATATTAATCCAAATATTGATTATGTTGTTAATACGTATGATTATATTGAATTAAAATCTAGTACACAGGATTTAATTAATAAAACAAATCTAATATATCTATTTACAGGTAATCTACCTATTATTTAATTAAAAAAAGATATTCAGTAAAATGAATATCTTTTTTATAATGTTCCATCTTTAATTAGATCTTCTAAAAAGTGAGCTACACCATTATTATCATTACTAAATTTAGTAATGTATGGGGCTTTTTCTAATACATTTTTCATAGAATTATTCATTGCAACACCAATAGTTGCATTCAATATCATTTCTAAGTCGCCAATATCATCTCCAAAGCATATAGTCTTTGGGCTATTTTCTTTAATTGTTTTAAATAACAAATTAACACCATCTTGTTTATCGCCTGTAGCTATTCTATACCAATTTCCACCTAAATAGTGTGTTTGGTTTAATTTATATTTATCTTCGATTTTAACAGCTATAGAAGCGTCTTTATAAGCAAAGAGTATTTTATAGCATTCCGCGGGAAATTCTTTTTTAAAATCAAAATATTTAGCAAACCTATTATGATTAACGTAATCTTTACTATATGAATATAAGCCTGTAGAAGTTTCTATACTTATATCGTCTTTAATTTCATTTTCTAAAAGTAATTTTATTATATCATTCGTTATATCTTTTGATATTGTAGAAGTGATAAGTATTTCTTTATTTTTTAGTATTAAACCGCCACCATTTAAAATGGTATAATCTGGTTTTACCATATCTATAAGTTTTTCTGTTCTTTTATAATTTCTAGCAG
>JAVBOS010000157.1:0-5196 GCA_031550255.1 Anaeroplasmataceae bacterium
TTTCTTGACCGGATGGATTATCTAACTCTTTATATTTTTTTTGTTGTAGGTCAAATACATACCAGCTAATATTACTTTCTCCTAAAAATAAATATTTTTTCTGTTCTTCATTCTCATACCATATTTGATTTAATTCTATTAAGCCATTAATATACTTTATAGTGTTTAAATATTCGTTAGGAAGCTCTATTTGAAGCCCAACCCTAACATTTTCTTTGAAAATATTTATCTGATCGTCCGTTGCTCCTCCATTTGTTTCTTCGCTATAAGTTTCTTTTTCCGCTTTAATTTTCTCGATTTTATTTTTCCACATAATACTTCATCCTTTCTAATTTGTCGGTGGATATATACTTCCATCAGGAACTCTACCATTTTTATTTTTAAAATATCAGATTCAGAAAATCCTGCCTTCTTTAAATAATTAGTATCATTAGCCAAATCTTGCAAAAAATCTGTAATAAACTATATAAATACTTATCAATTTCTCTTTGCCAACATTTTATTTGTGTTATTTTATCACCTTTGCCTGCATCAATTAAATATTGTTTTTCTTCCTCTATAAAACGTATATATCCAATTCCCTCACTTTTACATTCAAAAATATTTTTTTTTATAATTCCAATTATTAAATTTGACTACACTAGTTCCCCCCTGACAGAAACACTAGCTGCTTATATTTAGTCGATTTTTCCTTTGCTACTACCAACAAATTTGAACTTTTTTTATTTAATTAATTGTTAATAATATAAGTACCCCAACCTTTTTTATTATCTTCTTCAAATGTGGGTTCTCTGAATAAAGTAAATTTATTTTGACATAATCCGTCTTTATTTGTCAAATTTTTGATATAATATTTTTAAAGTGCGCCTAAATTTATAGACTTGGTAGTAATTATTGAAATCAATTTTATCTTTTTAGTAAAAAAGACAAGCTATTAAGGTATCAATGCTTGTCTTTCATCACTTTTTATTTGATTTTCAATTTTACTATTCTTCAAATAATCCAGCAAAATCAAGGGTTCTAGGTGTTCTCTTCCATGTTGCTTAACTTCTTAATATTTATATTAATAATTACCATTTTTAATCATTTCTAAGGCTTCTCTATATATTCCAACCATCTCATCATTCTCTTCTTTTTCGCATAATAAGATTTCGACATTAATTTCCTCAATCATTTCTTGTTTTGAAATAAGTTTGTATTCTCTTTCTAATTCACTGTCATCTGGATAAAATTCTGGAAATGTCCAATCAAAATAAAATTCCTTATTTTTATTTATTCCATATATTATTACTTCAATAGGACCTACACTTCGTTTATAAATTATTTCCATATTACCATCACTATCATACTCAAAGTTAGGTGTTTTATAATAAAATTTTTGCATATTTATCTCTCCTTAAAATTATATGTATCAAAATAAACATCATATAGACCTGTGCATGCATCAAAACCAGGATTACCTTTTGTAGAAGATGTAATAATTTCCAAGTCTGTTTTTCCTGGCTTTATACCATTACCTAATTTTAATTCTTCATATGTTTTACAATGTTCTAAGGCTTGATTATATTTATTAATATCTGTTATTCTTCCATTTTCATCAATATATGAAGCCAATCTATTATTATTTCTCCTTTCAACAAGTGCATGTGCAATTTCACTATCTGTTTTTCCTTCATTACGCATTTGATTAGTAATTTCAGCATTTACATCATTTTCTT
This sequence comes from Anaeroplasmataceae bacterium, assembly GCA_031550255.1. Lineage (GTDB taxonomy): Bacteria > Bacillota_I > Bacilli_A > Acholeplasmatales > Anaeroplasmataceae > JAVBOS01. The sequence goes on from JAVBOS010000157.1 coordinate 1,719, forward strand.
GATGATATTTTATTCTATTTTTTTTATATGAATTAACCAATTTCGCATCTGACCAATCATCATTTGCAAATGCCTTAACGCTTCCATTTTCAGATGGTCTGTAACCATAAATAGCATTTGAATCTTCAATCGCATCTTGCAATACATTAGGATTGTCGGATGGATTATGCTCATACTTGAATCCCGATGTTGCTGTACCATCCTCAGTATAACCACTCCATTCTTTCATTTTAGCCACTTTTTCTTCTATTGTTTCCGTCAATATTTTCTTCATAGCAACTGTCGTTTGCTTCGGATTATCACCAACTGGCACTTTTAATAACCTCCCATTTCTTCCCTCTATTGTGTTAAATAAAAACTCTCTTCTACTTTATCCATCAATTCTCCATATTGTACTATCACAGTTTCACACTTCTGTATTTTTTCTTAGTTGTCCAATATTTCATAAGGTATCGGTTTACAATATATCTCCTGTATATATTCCCTTAAAAAATCTTTTATTTCATATTTTTTAGCCCAAATTACTCGGTTAAAAATTAATTTCCCTTTATACTTTTTTCTCCTTTTGGCGTGTTTAAACTGTCTCTATATTCTGTAATTTTAAATATTTCTTAAACAGATTGTCCATAAGGTTTACAAATATATTTATATACTCTTCTTTATACATCCCATATGACTCTTTTTTAAAAAGCCAAATCTTTCCTTTCCATTATTTTTTTCAATTGCTTTTGTTATCTCTTCATTTCTCATAAAATCTTTTCTTCTATTAATATTCTTTAACTTTTCCTACAAAGTAAATTTATTTTAACATGATTCCGTTTTATTTGTCAAATTTTTCTTTTTTAAGTATCATAGTATAAAACTCTGAAAATATCGGCTCTTTTCCGTATTTTCAGAAATTAATCATTTTTTCTTATTAATTTCCCATCTAATTAGATAACTTTGGAAGCAAATTCTCACACTTTTTATTTCAGCTTCTTATTATTTTAAATTACTAATGACACAATTAAAGTGCGAACCCATAATTTTGGGACGCACTTTCTTCATACTCTTTGTATTCACAATTTTAGCTATACAAGCTATAAAACCTTCACTAGATCTTCTTATTTTGGTATCTGGTTTATTGTATTGTGTCCAAAATCTAATATCTCATTTACCTACATAAATGAAACTTATCAATTAATACCGTAACTTTTTTGTTAAAAAGATTCTATCTCCAATCTATTATTTCTCCATCTAATTTAACATTAATTTTTTCTGCTTTTTCTGACATTTCAATACAATAAAATGCATTTAGTTTTATATCGCTGTCATTATAAGGTGGCTTTTTATAAATTTCAATTGTCAATTCTTTTTTTATATAAGACGCACTTACAATATACTTGCAATAACTAATTTTACCCGACTCATAATATATGTAGTATAATTTTTTTTCATTTTCATCTTCCACATAAATATTAGCCCCTTTTAGTTCTTTGCTTTTTTCTAGCCATTTACTAATATCATTAGAAATATTGTTTTCATCAATTTCTATTACATCTATACTATTTTTATCATTATTGGAATAGTATAAATAACTAATTACTATAATTACTATAAAAAATATAACCAAAAATTTTTTTTTCATATATTATTTCACCTTTTATTTATGTAACCAATAAATTCCTGTTCCCATACTATTTGTCAGTTTTTTTACAACTCTAGATTTCAAAGTACTATCACTTAAATTTAATACTGTTTCATTCCAACTAACAATACTTCTTCCAACTGCATTATTATGCAAATCCATATTACGATGTGTGCATTTATAATATCCATCAATTTCCTTTTCACCTAATTGTGAATCAGGTATTTCCTCATGTGCAGTTGCAAACCATTCTGCTATGCCTCTATTATTTATATTCCTTGTCATGAGTGCATTCCAAATTGCATGACGATATCCGTCAGATTCATCCCCTACTCCATTATCTCCATATCTATTTTCTGTCCACTCATAAGCTTTATTTGCACACGATTTCGCTATAACTGCTTCCACTGGATACATTGCCATCATCCCCTTCTCAGCACTTGTTAATTGCGTCCACATTTGATATGTAGCCTTATATAACGATGCTGCATATACAACTTCACAAAATCCGAGTTTGGCTAATAGAGTTTCTTTTTCAGATTCTTGATTATAAAATTCTACATTCTCAATAATCTCTTCAATGCTAGCATCACTATTTTTATTCTTATAACTTTCTAAACTTTTACATATAATTATGGTTTCTTCATCAATTTCGTAATCTAAATCATTAATAAAAGCTAATGCTTCATCAACTGTTAATATTTCTTTTACATTACTCTCTTCCACTAAATTATAATTTAATTTTTCATTTGCATTTGTATCACCAAAACAGTTATATGACGCAAACATAATACAAATTGCATATGTAAGTATCTTTTTCAAAATTAATCCTCCTAAATTTCATAAATCATTTTTATTTTTTCCCTATAATGTTTAAGTATAAATTATCCATAAAAATTATAATTTACAATATGAATATCCTTTTGTCTTATTTTCAATCTTTTCTACCACCGCCTTTTTATTATATAAATCCCCAATGTTTCTTGGTTTATTTATATTCTATCCCCCTTCTATTTTTAATTACATTAGTATTCATATACTTTATTATTAACTCAAACCATTTTTATATAAAGAAGTTTGCATTATAAAAACTTCATTATATTCATAACTACAATTAAATAACTTCAAAACTTTTTAAACAAAACTTATTTATTGTTTTTTATAAAACATTTATATTTTTCATATTATATTTGATAATATGAAAATTGTCAATATCTTTATATAAAGCCAAAAAAGCATTGTACTATACTGTAATTTCCAATTTATATATAAAAAATCATTATTCTCTTTTGTAATTTTATTAATGTTTTTTAGGCAGAAAAAAACCTCAAATGCTAGTAATTTTAAGCATTTAAGGCTTCTCATTCAATTTCAAACAGGGGATGAGAGAATCGAACTCCCACCAAAGGTTTTGGAGACCCCTATCATACCATTTGACCAATCCCCTACAAAAAGGAACTCTGATAGAGTCAACGTGCGCTAGAGGATTCGAACCCCCGACCTTCTGGTCCGTAGCCAGACGCTCTATCCAGCTGAGCTAAGCACACATGTTTTTATAACGGTACCTTTTCAAGGTACATAAATGCCGGCGACCGGAATCGAACCGGTACGGGAGATTAGTCCCGCAGGATTTTAAGTCCTGTGCGTCTGCCAGTTCCGCCACGCCGGCATAACCATTATTGGTTAATGGGACCTACAGGGCTCGAACCTGTGACCCTCTGCTTGTAAGGCAGATGCTCTCCCAGCTGAGCTAAGATCCCTGGGATATTAAATTATCAATAAACAAAACAAAGCGACCCGAATGGGATTCGAACCCACGACCTCCGCCGTGACAGGGCGGCGCTCTAACCA
>JAVBOS010000006.1:0-8416 GCA_031550255.1 Anaeroplasmataceae bacterium
CATAAACGCTTCGTCGGACGTTCTCTCGATGTTTAAAAAAACAAGAACATCTGCCGAACCAATGGGTCTGCACAATTGGATATATATACACTCATATTCATCTAAAAAATTAATTTACTGTATTGAAGGACTTTTTTGGTGGCCTCGTAATAAAGTATTATTAATTGTAATAAAAATATAAAATATATTTGATTTAATAAATTAGATATGATATAGTGTAAATGTAGTGCAAAAACTGTGTAAATAATAAAGTACAGATTAAAAATATTTATATATTTGAATGAATATTTTTAATCTATAAACGTACGGAATGGTAATTAAATGTAAAATATACAAAATATGTTGACTTATGGAAAAAATTGTGATACATATTTTATATAGATCTAAATTTAAGAATGTGCATATTAAGGAGCTGATTTATAAAAAATATAAATTTATGACAAATATAGTGTTAACTTGAAATGTTTAAAGATTAACAAACAAAACTGGAGGATTATAATGCAAAGAGAAAAGTTATTTAGAAAAATTACTGGCTTAATGATATGTTTATGTTTTGTATTCAGCTTAAATATATCTACTATACATGCGGCTACATGTCCGCCACATACATATACATATTCAACAAGCCAAAATGTTATATCTACGTATAGTCATTATTATTCTGAGCAATATGCAGATCCAAATGACAATTATAAAGTTAAAACACGCAATGTAACATGTAATGTTAATGTGTATAGAATTACAACAGTGAGAACATGTACTACTTGTGGAGAAAAGACAACAACTACCTCAACTCAAGAGAATCATTCACAAAATCACTAATATTATTTTTCATACTCTACTTATAGTAGAGTATGAAATTTGTAAATAAGTAATTATTTAAGGGGAAATGAAAATGAATAAAAGGATTTGCATAATAGTGATAATATTTATAGTGTTATTATCAGGATGCACAAAAGAAGAAAAAAATAATATGAACAAAGAATTTTATTACAAGGTAAATAAAACACATGAACAGGAGTACACTTATTATAAATTGATAAGTAATAAAGATAATGTTTTATATTATAATAGCAGTGTTCCAGTAGACGAAACTGGTAAAAATACAATAGATATAGATTTATTTTATTTTGACAAGGAAAATCCAAGTTCGCATATTGAACGTGAAACCAATATATATGATTGCAGTGTTAATGTATTAATGAATAATGATAATAATAGGGTAATTATTTCAGCAGGTAAAAATTCTGACGGAAAAATCGTATTTGAAAAAGAAATAGTTAATAATTCTAATGAGACTATTGAAAAAGTTAGTAATGATGCTTCTATTGAGAAAACTACAGAATTTAAGCAGATAGAAGTTGATAAGAATGAAAATTATTACTTTCTAAAATATAATGGGGATATTATAGTAAAAGATAAAAGCATGAAGGATATAGAAAAATACAATGAGAAAAAGTATATAAATTTAGTTCATCTTAATGAGGGCGGTATTGGATTTTTATATGAGGAAATGGATTTAAAGGTTTCTTTAGATATAATTAAAGTTGAAGATTTTGAAATAGAAAAAACAATTAAATTTAATTTGCCAATAAGTAATGTTGTTAGCTACAATAATAAATATTATGGAATTAACAATAATAGTGTTATAGAATATGAACTTAATTCTGGAGAATACATAACCATTATTAATTTATTTGATTACATACTTCCATGTGAGATAGACAAAATGAAAATTGATTCTAATGGTGTAATTTATTTAGAAACAAGAAAACAAGAAGAAGCTACAGAAAGTGTTATTTATTTTTTGACTCCAACTGACAAAGAACATGATGAAAAATCAGAAAGAATAACATTAAGTATAATTGGTCCAAGCCATACTTTATCAGATAATGCTTTATTAGGAAAAAGAATAAAATCTTATATTAATGACAATCCAGAAATCAACTTAGAAATTATTACTGGTGATGACATATTACAAAATTCTGATTATGCGAAAAGGTTAAATACGGAATTAATGTCTGGAAATGGTCCTGATATAATTTTTGGAATAGATTATTACGAAAATCTTGGAAAAGAAGGTTATTTAGAAGATTTAATGCCATATTATCAAAATATTTCAGAAAAATATTACGAGAATCTGGTTAATGTAATGAAAACAGGAGATAAATTGTATTCATTACCATATACAATTTTTCTTTCTTGTATGTGGGCAGATATAGAGCTTTTGAATAAATATGATATAACAATTGATGATAAAACTTGGACTTGGAATGATTTTAAGAATATATGTGAAATTATTAAAGAACACAATGAGCCAAGACCAATTATTTTAGAAGAAGATTTATTAAGAATTATAAGAATTAGAATGCAATGTGAGCTGGATGGCAGTTCTTCAGATATTAAAAATGAAGAGGAGAAGCTTAAAGAGATATTGGGGTATGGACAAGAACTATTTAAGAACGGTTACACAAGCGGTACTGGACAGCCAATTTTTGGCGGAGATAGTTTGGGATATTTTGATATGAATTTAGAAGATGTAATATTACGTAATCATAAAAAACTAGCCCTTCCAAACACAGGCGAGTATTTTTATTCTTCATTTGATGTTGCAATTAATGCTAATTCTAAACATAAAGAAGAAGCATTTAAATTAATACAATATTATTTGGATGGTGCTAATACATCAGATGAATTTAGACTTAATAAACAAAAGATGAGTGAGCAATATAATACTTTTATTAATGGAGAAGAATGGTCATCCTATGGTGAAACAGATAAATTTTCAAAAGAAGAAGCTACAAAGCTTCGAGAACTTATTGAAAGCCAGATTCAAAGGGTAAATAAAAGAGAGAGTTATAAAATGATTTTTAATTATGATGATACTATAAAAAAGGTTATTATAAATGAACTCTCCGTAGAAGAAGGAGCAAAAATTATTATCGAAAAATTATGGCGTCAAACTAACGAATAACGAAAATTTAGAGCATTAATGAACAGGGGTATACAATAATGCATAAAAAAACAAGAAAAAATACAATATTTGCTGTTTTAATACTTACACCTAGCTTTCTAGGTGTAAGTATATTCTATATAATTCCATTTATTAGAATGTGTGTTACATCTTTTTTTACAAGTGGAATAAATGGCAAATTTATTGGAATACAAAACTATGAAAATGTAATTAAAAATGAAAGTTTTATATTAGCTTTTAATAACTCAATTATATTCTTATTTATAGCTGTTCCTTTATTATTGATTTTATCATTACTATTATCATTAACATTAGGAAAAACATTATATTACAAAGAATCTATTACAGCGGCCATGATCTTTCCTATGATTATACCGGTGGCAATCGTATCTGGTTTTTTTGGCACATTATTTAAAAATGAGGGATTAATAAATCAAATTCTTCATTTGATAAATATAACGCCAATAGATTGGGAATATGGAAGTATGAGAAGATTTGTAATTTTGATTATTTATATTTGGAAAAACATGGGATATAATGTAATTTTATTATTAGCAGGATTAAGTGTTATACCAAAGGAATATTATGAAGTGGCAGATTTGGATGGGGGATCAGCTCTTAGTAAATTTAGATATATTACATTTATTTACTTAATGCCTACATTCTTTTTTGTAGCTATTATTAGTATTATTGGTTCTTTTAAAGTGTTTAAAGAAACTTTTGCAATGGATGGAGCATATCCAAATCAAGTTTTGTATATGATGCAGCATTATATAAATAATTTATTTAGCAAAGCAGCATATTCTAAATTTGTAACTGCAGCTATTATTTTTACTGTTGTAATTGGAATTCTGGTTCTGCTGTTTTTTAAATTCCAAAAGTTTATTTTAAAAAAAATAGAAGGATAAGGGATGAGGGCACTGAAAAACTAAATCAAGGACTTTTTCAGTGCCCTCATAAGGGATGGAGGTAAATAAGTGGAAAAAAATAAAAGAAAGATACATAGAACTATTTTTTTAATTATATTGTCGATGATAATGTGCTATCCTTTATTTTATACTATTTCTAGTTCATTTATGGAAACAAATGAATTAATTAATTATCAATCAAGTAATAATTCACTTTTTCATCTTATACCTGATTTTTTTTCGTTTTCCCAATATGAGGTATTACTTCTTAAAGAACCCAAATATCTATTGATGTTTTGGAATACAATTGGTATGACAGTAATAATCACATTGGGGCAAATTATTATTTCAGTACTTGGTGGATATTCATTGTCCAAGTTTGTATTCCGTGGAAGAGATACATTACTATTTACTTATATTATTATAATGATTATGCCTTTGCAGGTTACCTTAGTACCTCAGTATATTGTGATTAATCAACTACATTTATATGGTAGTATTTGGGCAGTAATTTTGCCAGTTATGTTTAATCCCTTTGGAGTATTTTTAATAGCTCAATTTATGAAAAGCATTCCGGGAGATCTTCTTGAGGTTGCTGAACTAGAGGGTGCCAGTAGAATTCAAACTTTAACTAATATTATAATTCCTTTAACAAAAGGCGGTATTGTTGCTTTAATGGTACTTACAATTATTGAATGCTGGAATATGATTGAGCAGCCATTAATATTTCTAAAAGAAGCCAAAGACTATCCTCTATCCCTATTTTTAGCTTGGATTAGACCGGATGGCAATTCAGGGCTTGTATGTGCAGCCAGTGTTTTATTTATGTTGCCGATTTTATTTATATTTTTATATACCAGAGAGGATTTAATAGAAGGAATAAGCTATTCATGTATAAAGGGATGAGGAGAAATTATATGAAATTAAAAAAACATTTGATAAGGTATGCATTTGTATATTTTGTAATAATTTTAATATTTACTTTTCTGTCAAGAACCGTTAGAAATTGGGGTTTGGCAGAGGTGGAAGTTGTATCAATTCAATCTGGGACAGTATCTAAAACAATTAATGCAAAATCTATATTGGAACCTATGAAAAAAACTGAAATTTTAGCAAAAGCAGATTGTAAAATTAATGAAGTATATATTTCAAATGGTCAGATAGTTAATGCTGGAGATAAATTATTTAAAATAAATACAGAAGAGATGAGTGAGATACTAATAAAAAAAGAATTAGAAATAAAAAGATTAGAGCATAATCATAAATTATTAAAGCAAAATGCTGTTTCCAAAAATTTTGACCAGATAACAAGAGAAGGATTTGATATAGACAGACAGTTTATTGAATTGGACATTGAATCTGTAAAAAAAGAGTATGAGATTTTAAAAAGGGCACTTGATTCTCCCATAATTTACGCAGAGTCTTTTGGTATGGTATCTGACTTAAATATTATTAAGGGTTCAACAGTATTAAAAGGACAGGAAATTTTAGCAGTTACGGAAATTGATAAGGGTTATAAGCTAAATTTGGATATTAATTCTGATGATGTTTCTGCGTTTTTGGTGGGTTTGGAAATAAATATAGAAACAAATTTAGGTGTAGCAACTGCAAAGGTTGAATCCATAAGTGGAGTTGGAGAAACAAAACAAATAAGGCTTATAAATATAACCTTTCCACAGTTAGAAAATGTCAATTTATCTGAAAACCTTGTTTCAATTACTCATAAGTATAGTATGGCGGAGGGAGTTCTTCTTTTGGACAAATCAAGTCTGTATAAAATTAATGACAATAGTTATTATGTATACACAGTCAGTGAAACAGAGGGAATTTTTGGAAAGGAAAGAAAGGTATTAAAAAAGTCTGTTGAAATTGGGGCAAAGGGAGATCAATACGTGGAAATCTTAGGAGGTATAGACACATCTGATAAGGTAATAATTTCATCAAGTATACCAATTATTGAAGGGGATAGAGTACGTTAAGGGGGAAATATAATGAAATATAATTTTAAAGTAATTTGCTCCACTATATTAAGTGCGTTATTTATTCTATTAATATTTTTTATATTATTATCAAATATAAAAACCTTTCAGAGAACATTTCCAGTTGAAAAGATTGGAAAGACTGTAATATGGTATAAGGATGGGAGAGCATTTGAGGATTATGAAATAGAGCAGGTTAAAAAAGATGTGGATAGATTAATCTTTTATGGAAAAATTAACACTTCATTTTCTGCCAAGAAGACTATAAATAATATTTCAATATATGGTGTTTCGGGATTTGTTCAAGCTTTTTATAATACATCAATTATAAATGGAAGATGGTTTGAAAATAAAGGAGAAATAGTTCTTACAAAAGATTTGGCAAATAGCTTGTGTGGTACAACAAATTGTATTGGTTTGGAACTTTTTATAGAAGAAAATTCATATATAGTGGTAGGTGTTATTAGCAATTATCCCACTGATTTCATTGATAGTGAAATATTTAGTATTTCAAGAAATTCAGCTCTTATGCAATTTGATTCTGACAAATTTTCAATATCATCGGTTGAATATATTAAGAAAAGCAGGTATAAAGAACCATCAATAAGTGCAGGAGGAAATTCAAATTTAGTAATTAAGGATTATAATAGGATTATGGAATCCTATGAATTGTTATTTAACATATTCAGATTTTTAACAGGAATGGTTTTGATATATTTATTTTTAAAGATTATATGGACTATATTAAAAAATACTTACTTATCATGGAAACACTTAATGAATCGTATGTATTTTGGAGAGTTTATTATTGATAAAAAGTGGAGTTTGCTGATAAAATTGATTGGTGTTACAGGTTTAAGTGTCATCATAGCAGTAATTTGGCTAAATTCTAAATTCGAATTTATTGCTCCGGATAATTTTCCTAAACATATGTTTGGTTTGAAAGAATGGTATGTATTTATAAAGGAGAGTGCAAAGCCAAAAGTATATGGTATTAGTATTTTAGATTATCAAAATATGGTGAACATTAGGCATATTATTATGAAAACTGCAACTATATTTGGAATATTTAATTTAGCTAATTTGTTTTTAAAAATAAATTACTATTTTAAGTTAAAGAACAATAAATAAAATATTTATACTGAAGGGGCTGACGTAAGAAACAGCCCTTGTGGTGTTTTAAATGGTAGACAATAAATATAAAATATCTTAAACATGTCCCCAATATATTACTGAATTATTTTTTATAACTAATCCTTGCCTAGTTGCGTACTTCTCATACATTTTTTTCAAAGAATTTATATATGGCTTATAATTGCTATCGTCAATCTTAGGAGCATATGATCCGGTTAAACACTTACCTATAAAAGTATCTACGCAGTCATAAAAAATATTGTTTTCAAATATCTTGTAATTACATGGTGAATTAGTGAAAAATTCATTGAATTGATAGGGATCAATTTTATTGATTCCACCAGAGAATCCTTTAAATTCCGGACAGTATTGTTTATTAATATGAAAATGATTATTATTTAATTCATCATTGTCATCACTAACATTCCAAATTAAAACAATATTATTGTCAGTTCTTAGAATACGTTTGCATTCTTGCTTAAAAAGTGATGTATTAAACCAATGAAACGCTTGAGCACAAACTATGTAATCAATGGATTGATCCATAAGTGATGTGTTTTCAGCAGAAGCAGAAATTCCAATATAATTTTCATAAACGTTTAATCCTTCATCCATTTTATCTTTCATATCTTTATTAGGTTCAATACAATATACTTTTAATCCACTTTTAATCAATGGTAGAGAAAATTTCCCTGTACCAGCACCTATATCTGCTATAATTTTTTGATGAGAAAAATTTAAATTATTATAAAGAAATTGATATAAATTTTCTGGATATGAAGGTCGATATTTTGCATATTCATGTGCCATTCCCTGAAACTTCTCTGTACTCATAATTAGTAACCTCACTCTTTTTATTTTCAATTATTAGCATAGAATCCTTTTAAAACTGTTCCTTATAAACCATTACCACAACTTTCTGACATTTAATATTTACAAATGTTTAAAACTTTAAAAATTTAAATAATTTCATATATTGACTTCATAAGAGTGTATCATTGATAAGTTACATTGTCAATATATTTATATAAAGACAAAAGATTATGTTTTTAATAAAATCAATGTAATTAAATTAATACTCTATAGTAATAAGATTTAGTGATTAAATAAATAGTAAATTAGTATGTGCATTTTTATATAATTATCGGTCCAATTTACTATTTTTGGAATGTATATATATTTGCCTATTTAGAATAAAAATCAGTAATATTAAAGCAAAAATACCCCTTTAGGTAAGAGGCCACTGAAAAAGTCCTTTCAATACGGTAAATTAATTTTTAAGATGAATATGAGTGTATATATATCCAATTGTGCAGACCGGCCGACGAAGCGTTTATGTTTTGTCAAGACTTTGCTTGCAAAGGCTTGTAAAAAACATGCTGAAGGAGGGCAAGGCAAACAATTGGATATATATACACTCA
>JAVBOS010000016.1:0-2767 GCA_031550255.1 Anaeroplasmataceae bacterium
CTTGAGCCTCTTGAGTACTACTCCATTAATTAGTGCCTTTTCATTATATCGTATTTTCTAAATAGTGTCAATCAAATATTCTAAATTAAAAAAAATAGGAGAATTTTCTCCTATTACATTCTTTCATCTAATAATATTTTCATTATCTCTTCATCTGTTTCCTTCATGCCATTTGACCCAATTTGTGCTACGACATCGATTGTGTCATCAATAGATTCTTTAAGTATGCCATCTCCACTATCATACGAATGATCTTGCATTGCGATATGATGTGACATTAAAGCAGCATCCAAACAAACAGCTATTTTAGCCCCACATGAAGCCTTAGCCCCATCGCAAATAATTCCAGGAACTATAGCAAGATGGTTTGATATTGTTCTTTTAATTTGTTCTTTGTTTCCACCTGCTAAATATGTTATAGCAGCACCAGCACTACAGCAACTAGAAACAACGCCACAAAATGCCGATAAGGTACCTATTTTATATTTTTGTTTAATAGTTAAAAGATTAGCTAGAACTAATGCTCTAAATGTTTTTTCTAAACTAATATTATTTTCTTTTGCATAAACAATTACAGGTACCGATGTAGATAATCCTTGATTTCCACTCCCAGAATTAATAATGACAGGTTTTACACAGCCACACATTCTTGCTTCGCTTGCACTTGCTGTATAAGCCTTTATTTTATTATCCAAAGTATTTCCAGTACTAATTATAGCTTTACCAATTGCAACACCATAAGCACCAGCAAATCCAGATTTAGCAATATCAAAATTATATTCATATTGTTTTTCAATAATATCACTAATTGTTTTTAAATCACACGTATTTGTATATTCAAATATTTTATCAAAACTTAAATAATTAACATAACAGCCTTTATCTTCAATTATATCCTCAACATTATTTTCAAAGACTATTTCATTATTTTTAATTATTTTTACAACATTTAAATGATTTCTTCTTATTTCAATTGAACAATTATTTTCTTTTCCATATAAAAATAACTTAATATGAAGTTTTTCTTTGCTAATTAGATTATTAACTATAATATTATCATTTTCAATAAATTCTTTTGCTTTATTTTTAGCACTATCATTTATATTTAAGATACATTCAAATCCCTTAGTATGATCTCCGCCAAAAACACCTAATAAAACGCTAGCTTTTATTCCATTAAACTCTTCCGAATTAGGAACAGCTACACATCTTACATTTTTGATAATGTTGCCACTACATTCAAGTATAGCTTTAATTGGCTCTTCATCTAAAACATGCGAAGCCAAACTTCCTGCGTACGCCAGCGCTAAAGGTTCTGTACATCCTTGAGCAACAACCAATTCTCTTCTAAGTAAATCCTCGTAAAATTTCACTTCCATAAAAGGCACCTCTTATTTTAAGCTGAAAATCTTTTCTTAATTTCTGCAATTGTTCTTTTTCTTGCAAAAACAAACATTGCAATTATTATAAAAAATCCAAAATAAAACGAAACTAACATAACCCATGATTCTTCTTTTGTAACTAAATTGAAAGTATATAGTAATGGATAACACATACAAACTATTGATAACATAATTACCCAAACAATATCATCTTTATAACGATCTTTATTAATAAAATCCGCTATAATAACAGTAATAATCGCACCAATAAGTAAGAATGGAAATAAGTATTTTATACCAAAACTTATCTCAAATGGAACTTTAAAAATATCCAAGTATTCAATTGATAGAATTGCGAGCATGACAGATAATATAAAGTTTGTAATTCTTTTAGCAAAATAGCTTCTTTTAATTATTAATCCTCTAACGAATCCCCAAATTACAAAAATAAAAGATAAAACAATTAAAGACCAAAGTGTCTTAGTAATTATAAAATATAAAATATTTATTGATAAGCAAACAATTATAACAATTGTTGTTATAAATGAAAAAATTTTATTTACTAAACTTTTTTTCTCTTCATCTTCTTTATATTTTGGATAACTTTGATGCTCTATCGAAAAATTTGAATTATCTATTGTTATTAAATTTGTTTTGCATAACGGGCAAGTAACTCGATTTGTATTAAATTCACAGTTACATTTTATACATTTTTTCACTACTTTGCCTCCAAATCATTAGTTTCAACAACTAGTTTAATATTTTCTTCGATAAGTCTAGTAATTATATATTCTTGAAATTTTCTTTCAATTATTTTGCTTGTAAAAGAAAAAACCATCTTATTATTATATGTAACTGCTGAACAATTAATTGGAATTGTCTTTCCACAAGATATCATAAACTCAAATCTATCTATTAAGTTATTCATCTCTTTTGGAGTATTTACTATCCCTAAATTAGAAAATGATAATGTTGTAACCTTACTGCTGACTTTATTATAAATTATTCTAGCAATTGGCCCTTTTATAAATAAAGGAACAAATCTTGTTAATGGATTTTTCTCAAAATTTATATTTTGGCTAATACGTGCTTCTATCTTTTCTTTTCCTAATTCTACTTCAAATGTTTCCTTAACATGTTTTAAAATTTCAATAAAAGTTATATCATTTTCAAATTTCGAATTAGTTCTTATAAATAAAGCAAAGTTTCTTAATGTTTTGCTATTAAAATATTTTCTAACATTAACAGGTATCAATAAACTTATTGGTAATTTATTATCTGTATTTTTAAGATATTTTTCATGAATACTTTGCAAAATAATTGCAGACATAAATTCACTTATGGTTGCATCATATTTTTTGCAAACTTGTTTTAAAGATTCAAGA
>JAVBOS010000010.1:0-4971 GCA_031550255.1 Anaeroplasmataceae bacterium
GAAGATGTTCTTGTTTTAGGGTTATAATAGTTTATTTCTGCACAATATTTTCCATCAGGATAATCATCTAAAATATCAGCTTTTGAATAGGAAAAGTTTTCTTTTTTGCAAGAAAATATAATTAATAATAGAAGTAAGATAAAAAAATTTTTCATAGCTATTGTTTTTAATTATAAAATTGTATTACATAACCCGAAGGGTGTATTAGTTTTAATCCTAGATTGTAATTGTTAAATAACTGCATAATAATTTCATTCCCTTCATCATCTAAGAGAATAGATATCTGATAAGAATGACCGCCTTTTTGTATATATCCCTCTTTCACCTGCATCGTTTGAACAAATTTCATTATCTTCCCACTATTAGTATATAGATGAATATCACCTCTTTCATTTACATTAAAAATAAAAACATTATTTCCTTGTTGAGGATTTTCCCATGTAACTCCATTATCAGAGGAAATAATAAAGTAATTAAAGTCCCGCCTAAATTTGGTTTGCTGATTACTTTGTGCTGACAAAGTAATTTGCATCATAAAAATAAAGAAAAAAGAGAGTATTTTCATCTTTTATTGCCCTTATCAATGTTTGACCATATAACTAACCCTACAATGAATAGAACCAGTAAAATTAAATATCCACCGATTCCCATACCAGAGCCAATTCTTTTAACCCCTGCATTATCCATAGCATCATGCATGGCACTTGCTCCCCCACGGTCATATCCTTGGGCTGATACAATAAGAGAATAGAAAAATAGAAAAAAAGACGTTAAGTATCTTATAATTAACATATTAAGTTTACAACTAACTTGAAAATTCCATTTTAACATTTTGTATTTTTTTAGATTATACATATAATTAGTTACTAATGTTTTTAAGTACAATACCATTTATAATTGACAACATTCCCAGATAGCACCTATTGGCAATGTATTCATCCTTAGAGATATAAAAGTGCTTCCTTGTGAATTTATTATAAGTGTAGTCAACACCATTGACATGAATTTCATAAGCCACATCAATACTCATTTGGTTTATTTCTTGAGGAGCAAGACCATCAATTATATATTCCATGTAGTCAAAGCCTGACTTTTGATGGATTACTTTTAAGCCTTTGTTCTGATACTTTTGATAAACAGAGTAAAGGCCACTTTTGGTTGCCCCATTGCAACCTTGCCCATAAACAATAATTGAAAAAGAAAAAAATAATGTAATGATTAATGATTTCATAATGAATAGATTAAGATTAATAAAAATAGAAAAGAAAGGGAGATACCCTCCCTCCATACTAACGATAAGGATTATGTGACCAACAATACACACTTCCCTGTTGAGCACAGTTTCTGCACTGATAACCGTCACTTTTAATTTTCATACACCTGCCATACTGACAATCAGAATTTTTAGTCGCAGTAGAATAACGATTAAAAGCAGTTAATGAACCTACACACATTACAGATAATGTTGTAATAATTAAGAATTTTCTCATAATTTTATTATGTTTTAAGTTCACCAAATTCAAGTGAAAAGATTAATAAATGTTTGAAAGTGAAGAAGACACGAGTTTAAAGCTCATTCCTAATAAAGCTTAATGCCTTTTTATATTTTTGAATTATTCCCTATACTCTTTGACTTTTATTACTCTAATTTCTTTATCAGCTAAAGGTTCATTGTATTTATCTGATATTTTTGGATATAAGGGCATTGTCCCAAATGGAGTGTTTGTTACTCTTCCAAAAAACAACAATTTATACCCTGAATTTACTTTAATATTATCTTCAAGATTTAATTCAGTTTCTTTCTTTGCATATTTAACTGTGGATTGGAGTTCCCGATAGATATTACCCTCTTTATCAATTTCTTGAATATAGATTATTTTTTCCTCGTCTTTTTTATTAGTTGTATAGAGAATTACACTCCCTACCTCTGTTTCAGATAATTTAATTTCCTGATTATTAGAATTTAGATAAGGTTCAATTATTAAAACAGAATAAGTTTCTAATTTGGCATAATTTGTATAAGTAGCCAAGCCATTATTTATCAATGAGTATTGAGGATATTCTTGAGGTAAAGTAATTTCAAATTGTTGTTTCCCATATAAATTAATCTTTTTAATGAAATCATTTTCTACAAATACAATACAGGGTATTTCTGTAGAAATTTCCTGGTTATTATAAAAAGAATACTTTTTCTTTGTTAAAAAATGGGCATTATACCACCCTGTACTTAATTTTTTAGTGAAATTATTTTGAGGTATTTTATTATAGATTTCTACTATTTTATAGATTTTTTCTGTATGCCTGATTACAAAATTATTAGCTACTTGTTGTCTCCTTATCAATTCATTTTGAGTATTTATCATTGCCTGATACTGTAAGCCCATTACTAAACTATTAACACCACTACCTAATGAACTGATAACATTTTGGTATGTATTTAATGGAGAGTAATTTTGCAAGGGCTGGTAACTGTTTGGAGAAATTTTTGAAGAAGATTCCGTTTTTAAAGATTGTAATTCTTCCTGTTGTCGTTTTAACGCTTCTATCTTATTGTGCTTGACGATTAATTGATTTTCTTTTTCCTGATATTCAGCTGCAAGATTTGCTAATGCTGCTCCTCGTTGAGAGTCGGGCTCTTGATTAATTTGATTAGTCTTAGCTGTTAGTTCCCGTCTTAATTCCTGTAATTCCGTTTCATAAGTGGTTTGTCCTAATAAAACAAGAGAATTAAAAGTTACTAATAAAAACAATTTGATTTTCATTTTTGTATGGTTTTTAAATTCACCCAGACGTAAAGTGATATTATTAAATGACGAAGGCGCAGGTCTGTAACTCCTATTTATCAAAGGTAGCTCTGGTAAGCTATGTGATATAAACAAGAGGAAACCCACGCCCATATAGGACATGAGCGTTCAACTTATTTATTCTGTATCACATTTGAAATTTACCAGATTTCCTTTGACAGAATAAAAGCTAACGCTTCTTTTTTCTAAAATTTTCTACCTCAAATATACGAATTATTTTAAACTTTTCTAAAAAGTGGTCAAAAAGATAAAGGAGAAGAATGGTGTTTCTATTCCTGTAATTTTAGGAGTATAGATAATATATAAAAAAAATTTGAAACCATACAAATAACATTATCAGTAAAATTGAAAATTAATTTGTAATTAGTTTATACTTTCATTATTATCTTCTTTTGTTTCAAATTTGTTGATATGTTGTATTTATTTAATATTTTAAAATATGCGATTTTTTTACATGGAAATAGAGATATGATATTCTTTAAAAAACATAATATTTATAAAAATATTTTAATAATTAAATTATTAATATTCAGAAATTTATGCTATTTTGTTGCATAAAGAAGCATACAAAATTAATTAAAATTGTGTGAAAACTTTTTAAAACTTAAATTTGCATAATAAGTAAAAATTTACTATGCAACTTATTCCATTATTAGAGACTTTAAACCTATCTGAATTATCTGACAAAGATAGAACGTATAAAGATGGTTTATATTTCTATAATGACTTATCAAAACAAAATACTGATTTTCTATCAATTAGAGTAAAGGAAACTTTAAAAGATTGCATAAAACCAAGTGCCTTTTTCTGTATTAATAACGAACCATTAATTTTATTTTTTGATAATCCTGAAAATTTAGAGGAACTACAAAAACAAATTTGGAATTTTAACCAATCACCAACTATCTTCATACATGATTGTAAACAATGGTTAATAAAAAATGGATTTAAGTTACTGGATAATAAAACAGGTTTGGATGTTTTAACTGAAAGTAATAATATTTCTGATTTTGAATATTTTGAAATAATAACAGGTAAAACTTGGGAGAAGTATAAAAATAATTTTGAACAAAAAAATCGAGTAGATTCGTATTTATTAAAAAATATAGAAGAAGTAAGGAATATACTTATAAATCCCGAAATAGGTAAATTATATCCTAAAATTGCTAATCATCTCATCGGTAGAGTTATTTTTATACGGTACTTAATTGACCGAAATGTTGATTTAAGCACATATAATGTAATTGAAAAAAAAGATTTTTATGAAATCCTTAAAGATAAAGATAAAACATATAGATTTTTCCAACAAGTAAAAGATAGTTTTAATGGAAATTTATTTCCTTTAAAATATAAAATTAAAGATGAGCATTTAATTGAAGAAAAAAATGAAGTAAGTAATTATCATTTAGGAATTATATTAAACTTATTAAAAGGTGATAAGATAACTGAAAATAGTATTCAACCCTCTCTTTTTGATGTCTACGATTTTTCAATTATACCCATTGAGTTTGTAAGTAATGTTTATGAAAAATTTATAGGAGTAGATAAACAAGCTGAAAAGGGGGCTTACTATACCCCTCTTTTCTTAGTGGATTATATTCAAAAAGAAACAATATCTAAATTCTTCAAACAAAATCCCACAGAGTATAATTGCAGAGTATTAGATCCAGCTTGTGGTTCAGGTATTTTTTTAGTTGAAACTCTGCGGCAGATTATAAGTAGATATAAGCTATTGAATCCTCAATATAATGAAAGTGAGGAAAATTATTCTAAATATAAAGAACATCTTAAATCTTTACTTACAGACAATATTTTCGGTATAGACAAAGATGAAAATGCTATTAGTGTGGCTATCTTTTCTCTCTATATTACTTTATTGGATAATCTTAAACCTAAAACTATTGTTGGATTTCAATTCCCACTATTAGAAAGTACAAATTTTTTCAGTGCAGATTTTTTTAATAAAGATCATATTTTTAATGAAAAATTAAAAAATTATGAATTTCAATTTATTTTAGGGAATCCCCCCTGGGCAACAAAACATCCTAAAGAAAAACAATTATTTGAAAAATATATTGAAAAAAGAAAAGAAAAGGAAAAGTCAAGTTTAGAAATAATCCATAGGGAAATAGCAGAAGCATTTCTTATAAGGGTTTCTGATTTAAAT
>JAVBOS010000146.1:0-5179 GCA_031550255.1 Anaeroplasmataceae bacterium
TCTCACGTTGAATATCAAACAGAAACTCGTCACTACGCTCACGTAGACTGTCCAGGACATGCTGACTACGTTAAAAACATGATTACAGGAGCTGCTCAAATGGACGGAGCAATCTTAGTTATTGCTGCTACAGATGGACCAATGGCTCAAACTCGTGAACATATTCTATTATCACGCCAAGTAGGAGTACCTAGACTAGTTGTATTCTTAAATAAATGTGATATGATCGATGATGCTGAATTCATCGACTTAGTAGAAATGGAAGTTCGTGAATTATTAAGCGAATATGACTTCCCAGGAGACGAAATTCCATTCGTTCGTGGATCTGCATTAGGAGCTTTAAATGGTGAACCTCAATGGGTTGAAAAAGTTGAAGAATTAATGAATAATGTTGATACATATATCCCAACTCCTCAACGTGCTACTGACAAACCATTCTTAATGCCAGTTGAAGACGTATTTACAATCACAGGACGCGGAACTGTTGCTACAGGACGTGTTGAACGTGGTCAAATTAAAGTTGGAGATACAGTTGAAATCATCGGTATCAAAGACACAGCTACATCAGTAGTTACAGGAGTAGAAATGTTCCGTAAATTATTAGATTATGCTGAAGCTGGAGATAACGTAGGTATTTTATTACGTGGTATTTCTCGCGAAGATATCCAACGTGGTCAAGTATTAGCTAAACCAAAATCAGTAAACCCACATGCTAAATTTACTGCTCAAGTTTACGTATTATCAAAAGAAGAAGGAGGACGTCATACTCCATTCTTCTCAAACTATCGTCCTCAATTCTATTTCCGTACTACAGACGTTACTGGTATCATTACATTAGCTGCTGGAACAGAAATGGTTATGCCTGGAGATAACACAGTAATGACAGTTGAATTAATTCACCCAATCGCTATCGAACAAGGAACTAAGTTCTCAATTCGTGAAGGTGGACGTACTGTTGGTGCTGGATCAGTTGTTGAAATTTTAGAATAATTTAATTATTAAGTAGTTGTAGAAATACAACTACTTTTTTTTGTCTTTTTGTAGTATAATAATATTATTAAAAATATGGAAGTGGAAAAAAATGTTAATTGATACACATTCACATTTATTTGATAAAGCATTTGAAAATGATTTAAATAAATGTATTGAAAATGCGAAAAATAATAGCATATATAAAATAATTTTAGTTGGATATGATAACAGTTCCAACCAAAAAGCTTTAGAGTTAACTAAAAAATATAATATATTCTATAATAGTTGCGGAATACACCCTTCGGAAGCAATAGAAGATTACTTAGTGGAATTAGAAAAACTTGAAATATTTATTAAAAATAATAAGGTAATTGCAATAGGTGAGTGTGGATTAGATTATTACTGGGTTAAAGATAATAAACAAATCCAAAAAGATCTATTTATAAAACAAATAGAACTTTCTATAAAATATAATCTACCATTAATAATACATGTTAGAGATGCAATTTTAGATACATATGATATTTTAAAAGAATATAGAGGTAAAATAAGAGGAGTGATGCATTGTTATAGTGGATCACTAGAGATGGCAAATGAATTTATAAAATTAGGTTTTTATATATCAGTTGCAGGACCAGTTACATATAAAAATGCAATTGAACCAAAACGAATAGCTAAAGAATTAGATATAGACAAATTACTAATTGAAACTGATTGTCCATATCTAACGCCAAGTCCGTATAGGGGACAAAGAAATGAATCAAGCTATGTAAGAATTATTGCTGAAGAAATTGCAAAATTAAGAAATATTAGTTTAGAAGAATTAGCTTTAAAGACAACGTCTAATGCTAAAAAACTATTTGATATGCAAGGAGAATAATTATGAAAAAAATAATATTATTTATTACAATACTTATGGTAACATTTAGTTTGGCTTCATGTAGCTATGGAGAAAGTCCTGATAAAATAGAAAAAGAGCCAACTATTACACAAATTGAAAATACAATAACTGATGTTGTAGGTAACGTTGAGAAAGCTTGTATTGGAATTAGAAGTACAACTGCTTCAGGTCAAGGTACAGGAAGTGGAGTTATTTATAAAGAAAGTAACGGCGAATTTTATGCAGTTACAAATGAACATGTTATAGCCGGAGCAACAAAAATCCAAGTCTATTTAGGTAAAGTAATGTATTACACAGCAACATTAATAGGTAAAGATGCTAAAAATGATTTAGCTGTAATTAAATTTAAAACTGATATCTATGGCGGAAGTGCTAAAGCGATCGATATTAACTCGACAACAGATATCATTAAGGCTGGTCAAACAGTCATTGCTATAGGGTGTCCATTGGGATTAGAAAACTATAATGCAGTAAGTACAGGTGTTGTATCTAGAGTAAATTCATCAGATGGTAAAATTCAGCATTCAGCAGAAATTAACCCAGGAAATAGTGGTGGAGCATTATTTAATGCATCAGGAAGACTTATTGGAATTAATGTTGAAAAAATGACGCAAACACAAACAGAAACAGGTACTATTGCAGTTGAAGGCGTTGGTTATGCAATTGGGATGAAAACAGTTAAAACAGTTATTATGGATATAGAAGCCGCAAATACAGAAGTTGAAAGACCACTTCTAGGAATAACTGTTTCACTTGTAAATAGATATATTGCAACATCAGATCAAGTAGTTTTATTACCAACTAGCATTGATCAAGCTCCAGTTGTATCAGAAGTCGCTCCAAATAAGCCAGGATATAAAGCTGGAGTAAAAGTTAATGACGTAGTCATTAAAATTGGTACTAAAGATGTTGTTTCTAATGAAGATATTGTGTCTGTTTTGAGTCTTTCTAAGTATAATGAGCAATTAAGCATCGTAGTATTAAGAAAAAACACATCAGGAATTTTTGAAAGAATAGAATTAAATATTAATTTAGTTAAATAAAATAAACAAAAGTCTTATACCAATAAGACTTTTTTTCATATTATAAGACAGAGGTGATAAATATGTCTAACAATGTTCATTGTTGTAATAACAATAATCCATGCAATAATAATAACAATAATAATGATAATTGCAATAATGGTGGAGGATTTGCACTAGTATTAGTATTATTCATTCTGATAATCTATACATATAACAAAATAATTTAAAACATAATTTATTTTATTTAAAAATTATTGATTGTATAGCTTTTCTTGTTAGAACTATTTTCATAACAAAAGTGTTTATAAATTCTCTTTTCTCAAAATTATTCATGAAACACCAGTTTGATTGTATTGCTGTTCTAATCATAGAAATATTTTTCTTGTAAAATGATTCAGTTCCACTACTATTAATTATCTCAACTTTTTCTTTTTCTAATAAATCTACCTGTTTAGTAAGTACAATTAGTTCATCACTATATACTTTCGAAAATTTTATATATTCATCTTTTTCAATTATGTTATCAATGAATTTTTCAGTCAATGAAGCTTTTCGTTGATTTGTTTTTTTCATATTATGCATAATTAAATTTATTTGCTTTTCTTTTTCTTCAATTTCCTTAGCTGTTAAATCTTCAGAATTAATGTTAATGTCAATCTGCTCATTGAAGAAATTTAGAAACATCTTTTCTAAAGAAGAATTTTCAATTGAGGTAAATTCACATTTTGTCGGTTCTGATCTATAAGTGAATTCATTAGTACTTTTTGAACATCTATAATAGCAACGTCTAGAATTTTCTTTATAGCCAGCAGCATTTCTACAGCTCAAATGTCTCCCACAATAACCACAATAAACTACATCAGCAAATACGAAATCTTCACGAGAATGTTTTCGGATTAGCTTAATTTTATTTAGTTCAAATTTATTATTTACATTATCAAAAATTTCATCAGAAATAATTGGAACCACATTGCTAGCTTTAGTTAAAATTGCTTCATCATTTAATAGAGTCGCAGACTTGTAAAGGGAGTAAAATGTATATCCTTTGTAAGTTGGGTTTGATAGTAAAAATCTAATTTTTATATATGTCCAGTCTTTTCCTGGATATATTTCATTTTCACTCATATATTTTGATATTCCCCTTAATGTCATACCACCATTATATAAATCAAAGATTAATCTAACTACAGTTGCTTCTGGTTCTTTTGGAACAAATTGATTATCAATTACTTCATATCCAAAAACAATTCGTGGAGTTTTCGATTTAATTCCATTTTTAGCTTTTTGTATTTTACCACCTACAGTTCTTGCTTTTATTCTTTTTCTTTCAAGCTCTGCAAATGTTCCAGACATTGCATACATGGCAAAACCTGTATCATTTTCTGTATCAATAGGTTCTTCTAAAATAGTTAATTTTATTCTATTTTCATTTAATATCTCTTGTATTTCTAACAAGTCTTTAAGTTTTCTGGAAAGACGATCAGTTTTTAAAACTAATAAATTTTCATATTTTTTCTTTTTTGCATCAGAAAGTAAACGAGAAGCTTCAGGTCTACCGATGATTGAAGAACCACTAATACCTTCGTCTGTGTAGATATCAATTACATTCCAATTCATTTTTGTGCAATGATTTATTAGTTTTTCTTTTTGTTGAATTAATGAATAACCTTCTTTAGCTTGTTCATCTGTAGACACACGTGTATATATAACTGTTTTCACTTTAACACCTCATAATAAAATATATTATAACAAACAAAAAATAAAAAGTTACCAATTTAGTAACAAAATATTATATGTTTATTTTATTTGAATAATGTTGTTTGAAACTATACTATCTATTAATTTTTTAAATTCATCAAAATAATTATCTGCATTTTTTGATAAAATAAAAAAATAAACATTTCCTTTTTGAACGCAAAAACTAGAACTTACATTCCTTAATAAAATAAAAAAATTTTTCATATTTTCCCCCGCTAAATTCCCCCACGGAATTGATGCTGCTTAAAAGTTACCTTTTTTTACATATTTTGTCAATTATATGACCATAAAAAAGTCGTATAATTAATGTATGACTATTTTTAGACTTTTTTATGGTCATAATGTTGCTGAGGTGTCAAAATGAATATTAGTGAGAGATTAAAAGCGTTAAGGAGCGAAAGTAATTTAACACAAAGGGAATTGGCAACTAGAATAAATGTAAGTAGGTCAGCAATTAATAATTATGAGAATCAAGGAGTTACTCCTGGATTGGACGTAATAGTTTCATTAGCAAAATTTTATA
>JAVBOS010000187.1:0-10145 GCA_031550255.1 Anaeroplasmataceae bacterium
AGAGTATTTTAAAAGAACAACAGACAAAAGAACTTTCAAAACAGTTGACATTGTAAGCTATGAAAATAACAGATATATTTTAAAAAATTCAATAAGTAAAAAAAGTAAATTAGAAATATTTAAATATCTATCTGATAATGAAATGAAAAGCTTTGAAGATTTTTTTGATAGATGGAGGTGTAATAGTGATTAAATATTTAGATATATTAAAGATAATAATAATTATTCTATGTATAATGCTTATATTTTTAATTATGACTATACTTATATACAACCAAAATATCAAAAAAAAGAATAGGGATAGTATTTTATTATTCAAAGCAAGGTATAAAAAAAGAAGGAATTCATTTTTATACTCGTCGTATATCTTTTTTAGCTCACTTTTTATAACTAGACGTTATATAAGAAGATTAAAAAATCAAATAGAAATAATTCGACCAGAGAATAGAAGACTTATTAGTGAAAGAACTATGAAGATTGCTTATTCTATATGGGGTATAATATTTGTAATTATAATTTTTATATTATTTATAAGTATTTCTGTTTATACATTTATATTATCCTGTATGTCTATTTACATTCTTAACAGCCAGATAACCAATATGATAATTAATAGCGAAGAAGTAAGGCTTTTAAAACAATTTGAAAAGTATTTAAGTGATGTAAGACATTTTTTCCATGCACATGGTACTGTTGATGAATCTATATACGAGGCATCGGAAACTGCAAGTTACGAACTTGGATTACATATTAATATTATATATGATGTTTTAATATCTACTGATATTGATGAAGGTGTTCAAAGATATAATGAAATATCTCCTAACAAGTATTTGAAGACATTTTTAGCTCTATGTGTAACAGTAATTCAATATGGAGATAAGAAAATAGATAATCAGTCATTATTTCTATCAAATATAAAATACTTAAAACAAGAAATTTATATTGAATTATTAAAACGTGAGAAAATAAAGCATTTATTTTCCGGGCTTATTGTAATATCATTAATCCCAATGTTTACATTAAAGATAATTGAAAACTTTGGAGTATATTGCTTACCAGAATTAAAACTGCATTATGTTGGTGCATTTGGAACCACAGTTATTGCATTAGTTTTAGTATTTACAATGTTTTCGTACTTAATGTTAAATCGTTTAAAAGAAAATAATGAAGTTATTGTTAAGGAGCATTTTATATTAGAGCAGTTATTACATATAAGTTATTTAAATAAAAAAATAAGCCATTATGTTAATAGAAATTGGACGAAGATGCAAAAAAGGAAGGAACTACTTAAGAGAGTAGGTGAAGGTATAACTCTAAAGCAATTTATATTAAAGCAAATAATTGCAAGTATAGTTTCTTTTATATGTTGCTTTACTTTAATCATTACAATTCATGAAACAACAAAGCAATATAATTTAGGCTATGTTGAAAATGTAAAAAACCTTTCAAGTGGTATTACTGACAAACAGCTTCCCATTCTTAAAGAATTGATAAAAAAATATGTTAAAAAATACAGAAATATAAGAATTATAAATATTAATAAATTGGAAGAATTAGTAGTAAGGGAGATTATAAATGAAAAGGTAATAACAGGTAATATGGTAATAGGCATAACTGCAAATGACATTATAAAGAGGATAAAACAATATCAAAATGAATATTTAAAATGGTATGAAGTTTTAATATGTTTAATTATATCCTGTATTATTTATAATTTACCTTATTGGATGATTTTATATAGAAAAAGGATTATGCAAATGAATATGGAAGATGAAGTTATACAGTTTCATTCCATTGTTTTAATGTTAATGCATATTGATAGGATGACAATAGAAACAGTATTAACTTACTTAGAGGATTTTGCGGTGATTTTTAAAAGATCAATATCCAATTGTTTAAATAACATTGAAAGTGGAGATTTAAATGTTTTAGAACAATTAAAGATTGATGAACCTTTTGAACCTTTTAAAAGGCTTATAGACAATTTATTAATAAGTGATAGGATAGGCATTGAAAAGGCATTTGATGAAATAGTAACTGAAAGATTGCATTATCAGGATAAACGACAGCAGGAAAATGAAATATCCATAAATAATAAAGCAGTAATAGGAAAAGTAATAGCATACATTCCTATGACTTTGACCATAGGATTTCATTTGATTGTTCCTTTCGTTTTAGAAGGAATAAGGCAACTGGGAAGTTTTATAGCCCAAATGCAATCAATGTAACTGGGAAAGGAAGAGTGGCATATTGGATAGCAGTTTAAAAGCATTTTTAGTTGCTGCTGGTGTTGTTATAACCTGTATTGTTTTGTCAATTGGTTTTTATATATCAGGTGAGGCAAGAAAAACGGCATTATTATCTTCAAATCAGATAACAGAATTAAATGCTGAACTTAGTGAGAGAGATTTAAAAAAATATGACGGGTTGGAGGTTATGGGAAGTGATGTATTAAGTGCAGTACTTGCTATTATGTCTGCTGAAAGAGACTGGTGTAACAAAATTATAGTATATACAAATAATAATGCAAGTGGAATCATTTGTACATATAATTACAAAAAGATAAGCATTACAGCCTACAATTCATTACTAGACAATATTAGAAATTCATCAAATGCATCCTATATTAACCCTAAAGGAAAATTTATGGGAAGCATAACAAGGGATGAAAATGGTGTGATAACAGAATTAATATTCAAACAATTATAAATTAATGGAGGAAATGAAAAATGGATAACAGTTTAAAAGGATTATTATTAGCGGCAGGAGTAGTAATAACCTGTGTAGTATTAGGATTAGGATTTTATATATCAAGACAAGCAAAAAATACAGCCATGGATGCCATAGGTAATGTAGATACTATGAGTTTAGAATTTGGAGAAAGTTCTTTTACTATGTACGATGGTACAAGCATATCAGGAACAGAAGTTTTAAACATAGTAGATAAATATAAAAGCTATACAGATTTCGCTATTAAAGTAACTAATAAAAAAGATACAATTTATTATGGAATGTCTTTAAATGCTACAGACACAGAACTTGATACAACAGCCGGTATAAGGAGCCTTACCAACGCTAAAAACCCATCTAACGCCTCATATATAAACCCAAATTCAACCTTTAAAGGAGAACTCTTTAGGGATGCAAATAATAGAATTATTGGAATTGGCTTTACACAGAATTAGACTATATAATTAGCGTTAGATATTGATAATATAAACTTTGTTGTCACCTATAAATAGTGGAAAAATTCGTGGATAAATCGAATAAAAAGTCTTAAGTTTTACGCTAAAAATAATAAATTTTTAAAAGAAAGAAGGTGTGTAAATGGAAAGCAGCATAAAAGGTCTGTTACTTTCTTCTGGAATAATAGTGTCTTGTGTTATTATTGCCTTGGGATTTTATATGTCAAGGATTATAACAAGAAATATTATGGGTGAATCTTCAGTAGAAATTCATAATAGCTTTGTTAAGAGTGTACAGGATATAAAAATTGAAAAAGAAGAAAGCGTTGATAAGATAACTAATGAATCAGCATTAGTAATAAAAAAAGGAAAATATGAAGATATTGAAGAAAAGCTTAATCGGCTAGGTGTTGTTATATCAGGCACTGATGTAAAAGAAATACTTTCACTTATATATGATGGAGCTGGCAGCATTTCTGGAACTTCTTCTGAAGTTTTAATGTCCGCAAGTGTTTATACTAAAGTCACAAATATAACATATCAGGTTGTAGATAACATTTATGCACCTGATATAGTTGAATCATCAGTAACAACAAATTATAAAAAAGGCAGTAATGAAATTATTGATAAGTCAAATATTGCTTATATATATGATAATGAAAGCTTTAGTTATACTATTTATCGAGACAGAAACGGAGCAATGATTGATATTGATTTTACTCAAATTTCTTCATTTGAGATTATAGATTATAAAACAGGAAGTGTAAAAAATATTGTAAGTTCTAATTCATATAAAACTATATTAGAAATTTTAACCGTAAAAACTTCAGGGATGTTAAGCGGTAAAAATGCTAAAAGACTTTTAGAGTTAGTTATTAATGGGGCTTACAGCTATATAGAAACTAAAAATTATAAAGTTGATGGAACATTTACAAGCTCTAACACCGGTTTAGTATATATAAACGTGCCAATAACAACTAAGTTAACATTACAAACAATTGATTTAAATAATACAACAAAATTGGATTATACAAAACAGATAACCTATGAATCAAAAAGTATATTTACAGAAGTTAAGGAAGCTGTGGAATATATTGATATAAGTCAAAACTTTAAGTTTACAGTAACAAAAAACACAGAGGGACAAATATTAAACATTATCTTAGAACAATCAGAGTTTAGAATTTTTGATAAATATATATCAGGAACTGTAGATTTGATAAATTCATCTGAAAATTATAATTACGTAGAAAATTATTTTGACAATTTAAGTACAAGCTATATTAGTGGTAAAGAAGTAAAAGAAATACTGGGTTTAATTTCTTCTGGTATTTACAGTAGCATAATAACTAAAAAATTTGAAGATGGTATTAGCACTACATTAGATAACGGTGATATTTTGTATCTGACTTCATCTGTGACAACTAAGTTAACTACAAGTAATTATTCTGTAGTTAATGGAGAATATAAGGATACTAAAAAGGACAATGTTTTTGAAAGGCTATATGAAATAGGCAGTAGATTAAGTTCTGCTCTGAGTGAACCCGCATATATAGCAGACGATGAGAGATTTATTTATGAATTAATAAAAAATGATAAGGGTCAGTTAGAACAAATAATATTTATCCAAAAGGATTACAGGGTATATGAATATTATCAATCAGGAGTAATTAAAAAGATGATTACTTCAAGCACCTATAAAACTATTGAAAGCCTTTTATCTGATAATCTGAGCGGAACAATGAGAGGAAGTCAGGTTAAACAGATTTTAAATGCTATAAATAATGGTGCATATAGCTATATTGAAACTAAAAATTACTTTTCTGGAACTGGCGGAACAAGTTCTACCAGCAATACATCTAATTTTTATATAACAGCTCCTACCCTAACAAAATTAAATTTAACAACCTATGAAGTAGCTAATAATGAATATATTCCAAGTACTAAAGATTTAACTTCAAATATAGCATACTCGGTAGGTAATATCTTATTTACAGATAAGAGTGGTAAAGAATATATTGATCCTAACCAGATATTTACTTACTCCATAACTAAAAACGCAATGGAGCAGATAACTAAAATAAGTTTTACACAAAATGCATATAGAGAATATACAATATATAATCCAGGAACTACAAAAAAGATGTATGTATCCAATGGATATAATACTATAGTTAATTTAATTAATCAATATACTGATATAGTACCAGGAAGTTTAGCTAATACAATTATAAACGCTATAAATGGAGGTGCATACAGTTATATTGAAAGAATAAATTATTACAGTAATGGAACAAATGCTAAAGAAGTCTCAACTCCTGTATATGTAATATCTCCAACAGCAACTAAGTTAGTATTAACAATATATTCAGTAATAAATAATGTGTATACAAGCAGTACAGAAAGCCAGACAGCAAATACAATCTATCAATCAGGAAGCACATTAAAAACATCTCAAAGTGATAAAGAATACATTGATATTGAACAAAACTTTACATTTGAACTTGGAAAAAATTCTTTAGAGCAGATAACAGATATATCATTTGTACAATCGGACTATAGATCCTTTACAAAGTATAATCAGGGCACAGTTGTAAATGTTAACAAATCCAACTATTATGATACGATAAAAAACTTATTAGGTTCAAGTACATCAGGAACACTTACAGGAACACAAGTAATGAGTTATATTAATGCTATTACAAGTGGAGCATATAGTAATCTTATATTAGATAATTATGATATAAGTGGTACATGCACAACAACAACTGTAGATAATTTATATATAAACGCAGAAGTTACTACTAAGGCCAAGAAAACAGAAATTTCATACATTCCAAAAACAACATATACTTGTGGCTCAACTTTAATTACTGATAATAAAGACATTACTTATATTGCTCCAGAAGAAACTTTTACATTTAATGTAGAAAAAAATTTATATGGTCAAATTACCAAAATTAATGTGATTCAAGATAAGGAAAGAATAATTCCAGATAATTTAATTCTATTTGAAAATGGAGATACTTCTGTGTCAGGGGACTGGTATATTGCGTATACGGGAGACTCGTATGCAGGAAAATGGTCATATAAGGTAGATAGTATGGGATTATATATGTCAATATATGATTATGATGAACCACCAGGCTCAACAGCACAGTTTATGGTAGCTCATAAAAATAACATAGATTATTTTAAGTATTCAAAAATAGTTATTGATTATATATATTGGGGTAGAGAGAATAGTGGTAGTTGGAGTGTAATGATAGATGGTACTTTAATTAAACTAAATCCAATGACAAAATCTACCTATGTGGAGAGAAGAGACGAAGTCGATATAACAGGTAATAAGTATAAATCAAAGCAATTATCTTTTTATTTATGTGGTTTTACAACTGATGAGACAATAGTTAGAATTAAAAGAATTGAATTAATAGAATAGGTGTAATATGCATAATGTAGAAGAATATTTATATCAATCGTTTATATCAATACTTTTTTGTATTGCTATAACAATATTTTTCTTTAGTTGTAATGAAATAAACATCCTGCTTCTTTCAGCTAAAGAAAAAATAACAAATGAAGAGTTATTATCTTCAACGAATGAAGAAATTAATAAAAATTTAATTTCCAGTGACGAACTTACAATGATACTTTTAAATAAATTAGAGTATGATATTGAAATTGATGGAGTATTATTTGTTGCATTAAGTCATAATGAAAAGAATTTAAATGCGACTGTATCTAATGGTAATTATATAAAAACGTATAGTTATGAAGAGGGGATAATATCAAAGATTATATATAGGAAAATAAATTGATGTATACAAAAAACAGTAACTGGGCTATTACTTGGAAGGCTAACAGTTGTAAAGATAAATCTTATAATGTAATAATTAAATAATTATTATAAAACTAGGAAGAAAGGAATTAATTTATGGATGCGTTTGGAAAAATAATATCAATGATATTAGCAATAATTTTGCTATTTATCTTTCCGAGTTTGTATATAGCACAAAAACAGGACTCCATAATTCAATCTTATGTATTAACCGAAACTTCAAATTTTGTAGATAAAATAAAAAATACAGGTGAGATTACAAAAGCAACATATGAAGATTTTACTTCAACATTAAATGCAACAGGAAATATATATAACGTGGAATTAGAACATGGACATTATGAAGTAATTCCGGACGAAGATAGTTTTTACCAATATTATTATACTACATACGAATTAGAAATACTTAATACTCTTTATCCAGAAAATGGAGATTCACCTATATATACTCTAAATAAAGGTGATTATATATCTGTGAAAGTTACAAATAAAAATAAGACACTTGCTACAAAAATACAAGAAATTCTTTATAACAGAGTCTTACCAACAGAGCAAATATTTGTAATGTATGGAGGTATAATAAGGGATGAGAATAACTAGTCTTGAAATAATTTTTGTACTAATAACTTTTTGTTTTGTAGTAATAATAGATATAAAAACTAGTACGGTATCTTCACTTGCACAAAAAAGAATAGAATATAATAAAATTTTAGATTCAGCTACGGAAGATGCAGTTTGTGATCTGGTTGAAATTAATACAAATAGAGAATTTATCTTGAATAAAGAAAAAGCTTATGAAAACTTTATGAGAACTTTATATATACAATTTGGAATAGTAGACGATTCATATAAACAAGAAAAACTAAAATTATACTTACCGCTAATTGCAGTAATAGATGTTGATGGTTTCTACATTCTTTCAAATGAAGAATATACAATGGAATCTGATACAGTATTATACAAAATTTGGAAAGAAAAGTTGTTATACATTGTAAGTGATAATTATTATATATATCAATTTACATTAAAGGACAATATAAAGGTTATAGATAAGTCAAGTAATGAAGTATATGAAGGTAGTGAAGAGGATATAAAAGAAAAATTAAATTCAAATTCATTATTGCATAAGGATAATTATCAGAATATAAAGCAAGAAAAAATTTCAAATATATTAAGAAAAGAATTTGGTTATTTTATTAATAGTCATAATATTATTGCCGACTCCTATGACATTAATTATGAATTTTCTTTACCAGAGCTTGATACCCAAACATGGGCAAGGACAATTAAAGACATAAGTTTTATTGCATTTTTTCAAGGATATCCATATGGTCTTGGAACTAAAGAAAGATATAATCGTGTTTGTGTATCAGCATCAAGAATAAGTAGATATAATCCTTATTACATATCTGCTGTTGATGATATATTATATTATCATAGGAAAAATTGCTATCATATATCTAACTTAGACGAACCACTTTACTCAAAAAAGCTTTGTGCATTAAAAGGTGCTTATCCATGTTTTGAATGCATTCCATGATCAACAGTTAAATAAAGTATTATAAAAAATAATAATGTAATTGATTAGTATTAATTAACATGCTAAAATAGTTATATCATAAAAAAGCAAAGCTAAATAATTTTTATTTTTAGTCGAAATAATATATAGAAGGTATTCCCTTTTAAATTGTATGATTAACTAGAAAAGCATAAGAGGTACATACATGGATATTTTAAGTTTTTTAAAAGAAAAGAAAAATGAGGTTAGTCTTACAGCACATCCATATACTAATAAAGATAATGACTTTAAATATATATACTGCTTTGGATTAGGTATTATGGCGTGCGGTCATATGAAATCAATTAACGAAACAAAAGAAGTATTTAACAGTATACAAAATAGTATAGATTTACCACAGGAATATAGAAATAATGTTATTATAGATATAAACAACAATTTTGAAAACAGGCTAGATGAACTTTTACATACACTAAATTCCAAAGAAAGACAATACACATTTATATCTGATTTGTTAAGACTATCTGCTCAAAGCCTTTGGTCACAGCAATTTTGTGATGGAATTATAGAAACTTTTATGAGTATATTTAAATTGACGCAGGGCGAAAGAGAGTTTTTAACAGATTTCATGGATGCTGCAAGCAAAGAGAGTAATGAACTTGCAAAAAAAGTATATAATTCTTTTGTTAATAACGGATATACAATTAACTACAAAATTTTAAAGTATATTAGTGGGAATTTTATATTGGAAGATAATTTTAATAACATAACTTTGGAAAGGGGTGAAAGTCTTACTTTAGATAAACCAACAACAATAAATGGTGATATTTTAATTACACAAGGCTCTACTCTTATAATAGATGGGGCAGACATAAAAATAAAAGGAAGTATTCGAATAGATGGGGGAAGACTTAGAATAAAAAAGGCTTTTATAACGGTTATAGATTGTAAACTAAAAAGCTTTATTACAATAAATAATGTTTCAGTAGTAAAGATTGAAAACCTTACATTGGATTGTAGTTTTAAATGTGGTTTTATACATCAGTATAATGGATATTTATATATATCCAATTCACAGTTACTACATTCTAAATTAAATAAAGGAATTATTTTTACTGGAAATAAAATCTTTATGGAAAATAGAAGTTTGGAAGATTGCTTAAACGGCGGAATTCAACTAAGTTATGAATCCAAACTTAATATAGTAAATTGTAGATTTTATAATTGTGAGGCTGAACAAGGTGGAGCAATTTATTCAGAATCTATGTATGACTGTATTATTACCAATACCATATTTAAGAATTGCAGGGCCAAATATCTTGGTGGAGCAATTTATTTTTCACACAAGAAATATGGTCAGGAAATCATTTCGTGTGAATTTATAAAGTGCGTACCTCAAGATAGTGCAGTATTTAATGAATATATATTAAAGGAATAAAGCTGGAGGAGAACATATGAAATCAGACATATTAACAAGGCTAAACAAAAGAAAAAAAATGTGGATTTCTCCCAAGCACCCATTATATTTTGAAAATAGTGAATTTAAAATCATATATTGTGCGGGAATTTTTATGCATGCCCAGCTTAATAAAACTGT
>JAVBOS010000080.1:0-6298 GCA_031550255.1 Anaeroplasmataceae bacterium
TAAGTAAAATAAGTGGAGTTAGTTTCGGTTCAATTAAAAGATTTGAAAACACTGGAGATATATCTTTAATTTCTTTAACTAAACTTTCTATTGCATTAGATTGCTCTACTGAAATAAAAGAATTATTTTTAGATATACCATATAAAAGTATAGAGGAGGTAATCAATGAAACCAAATAAAAAATTAGAAGTATTCTATGATGATAAAAAAGTTGGAACCTTAGCCATAACTCAAGACAAAAAAGTGGCTTTTGAATATGATGATGAATGGATAAAAATTGGCTTCTCAATTAGCCCATTTTCATTACCATTAAAGAAACAAGTATTTGTACCAAGTAAGAACTATTTTAATGGTTTATTTGGCGTTTTTGCTGATAGTCTCCCTGATGCCTGGGGAAATCTTTTATTAGAGCGACTACTAAAACAAAAAGGTGTTGATATTTCAACATTAACTGTATTAGATAAATTATCGATTGTTGGCGAAAATGGAATGGGTGCATTAACATATAAACCAGTAAATGAATTAGTAGGACAAGAAACAACTTTTGATCTAGATAAACTATCATTAGAGTGTGAAAAAGTTCTTAACTCTGAATATAGTGATAACTTAGATAAACTATATAAATTAGGTGGCTCAAGCGGAGGTGCTAGGCCCAAAATTCTAACTGAAATTGATAATCAGAATTGGATTATAAAATTTCCAAGTCATTTTGATGGTGATAATCCTGGCGTTATGGAATATGATTATGCTATTTGTGCTAAAGAATGTAAGATAGAAATGACAGATATTAAATTATTTCCATCTAAAATATGCAAAGGATATTTTGGAACAATACGCTTCGATAGAAAAATAATAGATGGTAATGTAAAAAGAATTCACATGATTAGTGCTGCAGCATTACTTGAAGCTGATTTTAGATTGCCTGTTCTAGATTATAACGATTTGATGAAATTAACTAAAATACTTACAAGAGATAATCAAGAAGATTTGGAGCAACTATTTAGACGAATGTGTTTTAACATATTTGCTAAAAACAAAGATGACCATGCTAAAAACTTTGCATATTTATATGACACTAAGGAAAATAGATGGATATTAAGCCCAGCATATGATTTAACCTATAGTAATACTTATTATGGTGAACATACAACATCTATAAATGGAAAAGGAAATAACATGTCTAATGATGAAGATATTTTAAGTGTTGGGAAAAAAGCTGGATTAAGTATGACTAAATGTATTACTATACTTACTGAAATAAGAGAAATAATAGAAAAAAGGCTAAATAAATATTTATAATAATTTTATAGTGTTGTAAATCTAAATATAGTTTATTTTAAAAAGTAATAATAAATTATACAAAAAGAATAAAAAATGAAAATAAGCATATATTTAATATAGATAGGAGATGATTTTTTGAAAGTAATTTTGACAGGCGGAAAAACTGGCGGACATATATTTCCATTATTAAAAATGAAAGAAGTTATTAAAGAAAATCATCCAAATATATCATTTGAGTATTATGGACTTAAAAATTCATTAGAAGAAACTATTTGCAAAAAAGATAAGGATATAAAGTTTAATCCATTAGAATTAGATAAAAATGGTGTAAATTTTAAGAGTTTAAATACTTTTTATAAAGAATACAAAAAAGTATATGAAAAAATAAAAAATGAAAAAATAAAGTTTATAATTTCATCTGGAGGATTTGTTAGTTTACCAGTATTATTAGCAGCAAGAAAATTAAAAATTAAGTATGTATTGTTAGAAGAAAATGTAATAATGGGAAGGGTAGTAAAACTATTATATAAGAAATCATTTAAAACATGCTTAACTTTTCCAATTGCAAATTTAAAAGGTAAAAATATTGTTTTAACAGGAAATCCTTCAAGTCAATTTAAAATAAATCCAAATGAATATAGATTAGATAATAAATATATAAATATTTTAGTAATTGGTGGATCTAAAGGATCAAAAGTTTTAACGGATATTGCAATAAAATTAAGAAATATGCTAGATAAAAAATATCGAATTATTTTAATAGCTGGAAAAACATACAAAGATATTTATTTTGAAGCTAATGAAAGATTATTAATTTATGAATTTATTGATAATCTTTATAATATGATGAATAACTGTGATTATATTATTAGTAGAAGTGGTAGTTCATCTATTTGTGAAGCTTTGATGGTTGAAAAACCATTATTCCTTGTTCCTAGTAGAACAGTAAAAGATGATCATCAATATAAAAATGCTTTGTACGTAAAAGATAATCATGCATGTCAAATAATTGATGAAAAAATTTATAAAATAGAAGATGTAATTAAAGAGATAGTAAAAATTGATAAAGACATTCAAGTAAAAAGTTTGATGAAGATTAGTCAAAATAAGTTAAAAATTAGTAATTCAGCAACTAAAGTTTATGATGAAATAAAGGAGCTGTTAATATAGATTTTATAAAATTCATAGTAGACAATGATTATGGTAATGTTTTATCAAACATGTCATTTAAAGATATAACAACAATAGGTTGTGGGGGAAAAATAAAACACGTTTATTTACCAAAAAATATTTCTTCGCTGCAAAATGTGTATAAATATATAAATAAAAATAATTTAAAACATACAATTATTTCTAATGGAAGTAATGTTTTAGCAAGTGATAAATTTTACGATGGAATAGTAATTTTATTAAAGAATATTGAATCATCATATCAAATATATGATAATACATTAATTTGTAGTGCTTTTTATTCATCAAGTAGACTTGCCAATGAACTAGCAAAATTAAAAATTGGTAATTTATCATTTTTATGTGGCATACCAGGTTTAATTGGTGGTGCAATAAAACAAAATTGTGGAGCTTATAATGATGAAATTAGAAATCATTTGCTAGAAGTTAAATATATAAATACTAAAGGTGAAATTGTAACAATTTTAAATAAGGATTTGATGTTATCTTATCGGTACTCTATATTTCATGAAATAGATGGAATTATTATTGAAGGAACATTTAAAATAGAAAAAGATGTAGAAACATCTTCAATTATCAAAGAAAGAATGTTTCAAAGAAATAATACTCAACCAGTTGGAACAAAGAATATGGGAAGTATTTTTAAAAATCCTAGTACATATAAAGCATGGGAAGTAATTGATAAACTAAATATGCGTGGAACTAAAAAAAATGGCGCTACTATAAGTAATAAACATGCAAATTTTATAATAAATGAAGACAATTCAACTTCTGAAGATATTTTTGATTTAATTAATGAGGTTAAAAAAAGAAGTATTGAAGAATTAGGAATAAAAATGGATTGCGAAATATCTATTATTGAATAAAAATATTGACTATTATGTATAACCTATGTAAAACAACTATTATGAACTGTAATAGTTGTTTTGCTTTATTTATGCCTTTTGTCTATTGCTAAAAAAGAATAAATAAGATAAAATATAAGGTAGATTTAATATATTAAATATCTATTTTTTTGATATTAAAATAGATTTGGAGGTTTATACCATGATATTCGGTGGAAATGATAGTTTTAATCAAAGACCCGTTATAAAAGTAATTGGTGTTGGTGGAGCAGGTGGAAATGCCCTTGACAGAATGATTGAAAATGATGTTAGAGGCGTAGAATTTGTTGCTGTTAACACAGATGCACAAGATCTTAAAAAATCAAATGCAGAAATTAGATTACAAATAGGAAAAGAATTAACGCGCGGACTAGGTGCAGGTGCTAAACCAGAAGTTGGTAGAAATGCTGCGATAGAAAGTGAAGAAGATATTAAAGAACTTATTTCAGGCGCAGACATGGTATTTATTACTTGCGGAATGGGCGGAGGTACTGGAACAGGTGCTGCACCAGTTATTGCAAGAATAGCAAAAGAAAATGGCTGTTTAACTGTTGGTATTGTAACTAAACCTTTTTTCTTTGAGGGACCAGATAGAATGAGTAAAGCTGTTTTAGGTATTGAAAATCTAAAACAATTTGTTGATACTTTAATTGTTATTCCTAATCAAAAATTATTAAGTATTGCAGATCCAGGAACAACGATGTTAGAAGCTTTCCGTGAAGCTGATAATGTTTTACGTCAAGGTGTACAAGGAATTGCTGAAATTATTGCCTTTACGGGATTAATAAATGTTGACTTTGCCGATGTTAGAACTGTAATGCAAGATAAAGGAACTGCTTTAATGGGAATTGGAATGGCAAGAGGTGCTAATAGAGCGGTAGAAGCGGCTAGACGTGCTATTCATTCTAATTTACTTGAAGTTAGTATTGATGGAGCAACAGATGCAATTATCAATATTACTGCATCAGCAGAAATTCCATTACATGAAGTAGATGAAATTATTGCGGAAATTAGAAATAATTGTGATAAAGGCTTAAATGTTATTTGGGGAACAGCTTTAAATAATGATTTAGGTGATGAAATTGTAGTTACTGTTATTGCTACAGGATATGAATTACGTGCTAAAGAAAATGATATCGAAAGTTTAACTGGAGAATTGTTTGAACAAGAAAAGAAAATTGTTATAGAAGCAAAAAATAAGATATCAGTTGAAGATGAATCGACTGAAGAAGATGATGTAGATTCTTTATTTGGAAATAGAAAACTTAAATCTTTACAAAAGAAAAAAGAAAAAGAATTAAAAAAGGCACAAAAAAATCAAGAGAATGAAGTTCCAACAACTAAAAAGAACTTACCTGATTGGTTAAAACATTAATTAAACAAAGAAAAAAATCTTTGTCTTTTTTCTATAAAATGACCATTCTAAAGTTAATTATGAATATCACAAATGTCGAATTTTGCAACATGAATTTATAAAAAAAATGTCTTAAATTATGCTAAAATAAAATTGATTAATATTTATGGGTCTAATGTCATTAATCCTGATTATTTAGATTCTATAAGTTATGGTTATAATGGATACTCAAGTAATTTTATAACAAGAAGTTCATATGCAACAAGTTTTGAAGAGTATGTTGAAAAAATAAATCTTAAATACAATTTTTCTAACGATACATCAGTTCCATTAAATGCCTTTACAGTAAGTGTAGCAAATGAAGTTAATTTATCATATCAAAATTCATATTCTGGAATAAGTAGTCAATATTACTTTACACAGAATTTTTATAAAGAAAGTTATGCATTATATTTGCCTAATTATCTTTCAGATTTATCTACATATAAGAATAATTTAGATTCTACTTTTATCTCATATTTGGATATGTTGTCGAAAGGATATATAACATATGCAAATTTTTTTGATGTATTTGGAACACATTTAATTGGGTGTGGTATTTACGGAGGTACATTTGATTCGACATATACTATTAGAACAGATCAAAGACTTATTACAAGTGAAATAGCGGCAGACATTTCGCGCGAGATTTCAGTTTCATTAGCTAACTATGGATCATCTTCTGTGGCAAATAGATTAGAAGCATCAGTATTTAAATCTACTAACTCTAGCAGAGTTAATATTGGATATAGATCGGTTTGCTATGGTGGAAACTTCGCATTATCTCCACAAATTGATCAATATTATGGAAATGAAATAAATCAATGGATGCAAAGTGTTATTAATAATCCTGCACTTATTGGATATAGAAATGATAGTTTAATTCCGCTATGGGAGCTTTTACCTAATAATTATACTTGGCTATATAACTCTATGAAATTAGCTTTTGATGATTATAATAAAAATATTACCGCTGGAATTGCAAGTCAATTTGCATCAACAAAACCATATGTTTTCACCGATAAATTTACGATCAGAAGTTCGGAGTTAGCAGTAGATGAAAAAAATGATTTTTCAGCACAATTGGATGTAATACATTCTATTGATATTCTTGAATTTGATCCTCTAATATTTAAAAAAGAGGGTTATAAATATGTTCAATTGTATTTGACGTTTGATGCAAAAGAAGTTGATGATGGATATCAACAAATATATATTCTTCCAAATAAAGATACAAATAAAAACAATGCAATTTCTTTTCTTGAGTTTGAACATAAACCAGGTAGTAGAGATAAAAATTACCAAACATATTCATTTTCTTTTAGATTATATTTTACTGATATTAAAGAGAGTAATTTTTATATAGGATATAATGCTAGAGGTAGTGGATCTGATACATGGATAATAAATAATATTCAAGTAGCATTTTATTTTTCATTAAATTAAATGAAAATTTAAAATTATTTTTAATGTGTATAGTTAGTTAAGTAATTGAGGGGAAAATTACATGATAAAATTAAAAAATATAACAAAAGAATATAAAAATAAA
>JAVBOS010000067.1:0-6543 GCA_031550255.1 Anaeroplasmataceae bacterium
GTTTTGAACAATTTAAATTACATCCATATATTGGTAATGGTATGTTTGGTACAAATTATTTATATAGAGCTGATCCCAATAGAATAATGGTAATGCATAATACCTTTATGCAAACTTTATTTTCATTTGGGATACTTGGTGGTATTTCTTTGTTAGTTCACTATTTACAAAAATATTTAATTATATTAAAGAAAATAACTCCATATAAAATGTTTTTCTTAGTTATAACTTTATCTGGTTTTGTTCATGGGATGTTGGATAGTACTTATTTTATGATAGCTTATATGATTGTTTTATGTCCATTATTTGCTGTTATTGAAAAAGAAGATATAGATTATTACTTAGAAGTAAAAGAAGAATAAAAATTATAATTGAAAAAAAGCTAGCAATGGTTCTTGAAAGTAAAAAACTTTTAAATTTTACTTTTGGAACCATTGTTTTTATTTCTATAAAAGTACATAATCCTAAAAATGTTATGAAAAATAAAACTATAAAAGAAATATAAATTGATGGAGTAATATTTTTATTAATATAATTAATTGCTAAAATTTGTTCAAAAAATAACATAAATATACTTTTATTTAAATTAGTAAGTTTTAGATAATAAAAAACAAGATTTAAAAAGACATTAAATATAGCTGTGTATCCTAAAATACTTAGAATTACATTAGTATTTTTTATTAAAGAATTAGAAAAGTAATTTACATTTAATTCATTATAGTTACTTTCTATATCAAAATAAATATTTTCTTTATTGTAAACTTTACTTTTAAAAATACCAAATATAATGTTTGCTAAATAATGTGATATGATGAAGTACAAAATTAAACTAACATTTGAAAAGTAAACATAGGCTAAACTTAATAAATAAGTAGGACTTTGAAAAGTATTAAAACATAGTAAATGATTTGCTTCACATTCATCTATCAAATTATTTTCAAGAGCATCACTAACAAGTTTTGCACTTGTTGGTGTACCAGAAAATAAAGACATAATAAAAAGATATGAGGATTCTTTATATTTAAAATGAAATATTTTTCTTAATATATTATTAAATTTAAAAGATATATTTTTAGAGCTTTTAGATGTTTTAAATAAATCAAAAGCAATAAAACTAATAAATAAAGCAGGAAAAATGCTTTTTATCCAAATTTCAATGCTAAATTGAGTACTGCTAAATATTAAATCTTTATGAATAATGCATAAGATCATAAATACAAAAGTTAAAATAAAAGATAACATATACTCACCATTTAAATATATGTTATCTTTTATTTTATAGAATAAAAAAAGAGAAATCTCTTTTTTATCCTAAGGCTACATCTAATATCATCATTATTATAAAACCTATTAAAATACCTATACTTGCAAGAATTTTATGTCCTTTAATAGAATCTGGTACCAATTCTGCACAAACAACACAAATCATAGCACCAGCAGAAAATGAAAGTAAAAATGGTAAAATATTTTGTATCATTAAAGCGAAAATAACACCTATTACACCAGCGATTGGTTCAACAAGACCAGATGATTGACCAATCAAAAAAGCTTTTTTTCTTGACATACCATCTCGTCTTAAAGGCATAGCCACACATGCACCTTCTGGAAAGTTTTGCATACCTATTCCAAAGGCAATTAAAATTGCATCAATTAAAAATATACCTGGTATACCTAAAGCTAAGGTTCCAAATGCTACACCTACTGCTAAGCCTTCGGGAATATTGTGTAGGGTTACTGCTGAAGTTAATAAAAGACCGCGTTTTGAAGAATCGTCTAATTTTGTTGTTCTTTGAATTAATCTATCAGATAATATTATAAATATTCCACCACAAAAAAATCCGATTGACGGCCATAAAAAAGGAATTTTGCCTAATTTTTCGCTTAATAATATGGCGGGTTGTAACAATGACCAAAATGAGGCAGCAAGCATTACACCACCAGCAAATCCCATCAATAAATCTAAAATTTTTTGGTTTAAAGATTTGAAAAAAAGAACAGAACTAGCACCTAATGCTGTAACAATATAAGTAAACATTGTTGCTAATAATCCTTGTAAGATAGGATGAATATTTGTAAACCATTCCAAAATATCAACCCCCATATATAGTTATTCGAAGATAACCAATAATGTTTGTACTTTTTTCTTATAATGTTTGACACTATCATTTAATAATGATAATCTATTAAAGATTAGGAGTGATAAAGTGAATTTTAAAGATTTAAATATTTCAGACGATATTATTAATAATTTAAAACAACTTAATTTTTTAACTCCTACTTTAGTTCAAGAAAAAACTATTCCTTTAATATTAGATAACAAGGATTTAATTGTTCAAGCTAAAACTGGGAGTGGAAAAACTTTTTCATTTTTATTACCTATTATTGAAAAATTAAACAATAAAAATGAAAATAGAGAAATTAAGGGACTTATAATTGTTCCAACAAGGGAGTTATGTATTCAAATACTCGACAATGCTAAAAATATAGCTTCAAAAAGTACAGTTAAGTTTGGGGCAATTTATGGTGGAGTAAAAGAGGCAGCTCAAAAGCAAATGCTTGCAAATAAGATTGATGTTTTAATATCAACTCCAGGTAGACTTCTAGATTATTTAGAACAACATATAATTGATTTAAAAAATATTAATTATTTTGTTTTAGATGAGGCAGATAAAATGTTTGAACTTGGATTAAAAGATGAGGTAAAAAAAATAATTACATTTTTACCAAACGATAGACAGTCTTTATTATTTTCGGCAACAATTACAAATGAATTAAAAAGAATTAGTAAAGAATTTATGAAAAATACTATTTTAATTAATATAAATAATTCTGATATTATTCCAATAAATATTATTCATCGCCAAATTTTATGTAATAACAAAAATGAAGATTTATTGAAAGAATTAAGAAAAAATGAAATATTTTCTTCAATTTTATTTTGTAGTACAAAAAATAAATGTGAAGAAGTATATAAATATTTAAAACAAGAAAGTATTTTAGTAGATATTTTACATGGAGATATTAAACAAGAAAACAGACAAAAATCAATTAATAATTTCAGGTCAGGTAAAATTCAAGTTTTAGTAGCAACTGATGTTGCCTCTAGAGGAATTGAATCTGAATTTTTAACACACGTTATTAATTATGATATACCTGAGCAATTAGAAACATTTTTACATAGAGTTGGTAGATGTGGAAGAAATAACAAAAAAGGAACATCAATTATTCTTGTGAGCAAAAATGATGATAAAATGTTTAAAAAAATAATTGAAAACTATAAAATAAAGTTTGAATAATGATTATAATATTGACATTTTCACTTTAAAAACGACAACTATTATTGTATAATTATAAATTGTTAAAATAAATACTGGGAGAAGAATATGAAAAAAGCATTTGATAATGAAAAATATCTAGATTTACAATCAAAAAGCATATTAGATAGAGTAGAAAAGTTTGGTCAAAAACTTTATC
Source organism: Anaeroplasmataceae bacterium (assembly GCA_031550255.1). Taxonomy (GTDB): domain Bacteria; phylum Bacillota_I; class Bacilli_A; order Acholeplasmatales; family Anaeroplasmataceae; genus JAVBOS01. The sequence goes on from JAVBOS010000067.1 coordinate 3,475, forward strand.
TTGAGTTCGGCGGAAAACTTTTTGATGATAATCATGCTTCACGTGTTTTACCTGGTTTTTATCCAGATTCAAAACTAAAAATGTTAGTTTCAATTAAAGAAAAAGTAGAAATTTTAATTGTTATAAGTGCTCAAGATATTCAGTCCAATAAGGTGAGAAATGATTTGGGAATCAGTTATGAAAGTGAAGTTTTAAGATTAATTGATGCCTTTAGAGAATCAGAACTTTATGTTGGAAGTGTTGTAGTTACTAAATATGAATCTCAAATAATAGTTAATCAATTTATAAAAAAATTGAATAACTTAGGTATAAAAACATACCTACATTATTCAATAGCATCTTATCCATATAATATTCCTCTTATTCTAAGTGAAGAGGGTTTTGGAAAAAATGATTATATAGAAACTATTAAACCAATAGTAGTAGTTACTGCTCCAGGACCTGGAAGTGGTAAAATGGCCACATGTTTATCACAAATGTATCATGAACATGTTCGTGGTATTAAAGCGGGTTATGCAAAGTACGAAACATTCCCAATTTGGAACTTACCATTAAAGCATCCAGTAAATTTAGCATATGAATCAGCAACTGCTGATTTAAATGATATAAATATGATTGATCCATTTCATTTAGAAAAATATGGAACATTAGCTGTAAATTATAATCGAGATGTAGAAGTTTTTCCTATTGTGAAGTCAATTTTAGAAAAATTATATGGAACAAGTCCATATAACTCTCCTACTGATATGGGAGTTAATATGGTTGGTTTTGCAATTACTGATCAAGAAGTAGCATATAAGGCTTCAAAAGATGAGGTTATAAGAAGATACTTAAACTCATTATGTGATTATAGAAATGGTAAAATATCATTGGAATCATGTGATAAAATAGCTTTATTAATGAGACAGTTAGAAATATCAATTGATGATAGAAAATGCGTTAAAGCAGCATTGGATAAAGAATTAACGTCTAATACGCCTTCAATGGCGATTGAATTACAAGATGGAACAATAATAACATCTAGAACATCAGATCTTCTGGGAGCATCTGCTTCTTTATTGTTAAATTCATTAAAATATTTAGCTAATATCAATGATGAATTAATATTGTTATCTCCAAATATTATTGAACCAATTCAAAAATTGAAAATAGATTCATTAGGTAACCATAATCCAAGATTACATTCTGATGAAGTGTTAATAGCTCTAGCTATTTCAGCAACAACTAATCCTTTAGCAGAGTTAGCTTTGAAACAAATAGATAAATTAAAAGGTTGTGAAGTACACTCGACTGTTATATTACCTAATGTTGATGAAAATGTATTTAAAAAGTTAAAAATTAATTTAACTACTGAACCTAATTTTTACGCTAAAAAATTGTATAGAAAATAATAAAAAGGTGAGGAAGTGTTTTTATGAAAATATTAGTAACTGGTGGCGCAGGATATATTGGAAGTCATACAGTTGTTGAATTATTAAACCAAAATTATGAGGTTGTCATTTATGATAATTTAAGTAACTCTAAAATTGAAGTTTTAAATAGAATTGAAAAAATAACAGGTAAAAGACCAGTTTTTATTCAAGATGATATTTTGAATATTAATGGATTAAGAAATGTATTTAAAAATAATAAATTTGATGCTGTTATTCACTTTGCTGGATTAAAGGCAGTTGGAGAAAGTGTTCAAAAACCATTAGAGTATTATAATAACAATATAGTTGGGACAATTAATCTATTATTTGCAATGCGTGAGGCTAATTGTTATAATATTGTTTTTTCGTCAAGTGCAACAGTATATGGAGAACCAAAATCAATGCCAATTGATGAATCTTTTGATACATTACAATGTACAAATCCTTATGGAACAACAAAACTTTATATTGAAAATATTATGAAAGACTTATACAAGAGTGATAATAATTTTAATATCGCTTTATTGAGATATTTTAATCCAATTGGTGCGCATGAAAGTGGATTAATTGGTGAAGATCCAAATGGAATACCAAATAATCTAGTTCCATATGTTACTCAAGTTGCTATTGGTAAAAGAGAATATGTTCGAGTTTTTGGTAATGACTATAATACTATTGATGGAACTGGCGTTAGAGATTATATACATGTTGTTGATTTAGCTAAAGGACACTTACTTGCTATTAATAAAGTTTTAAGTAAGTCAGGATTAGTAATTTATAATCTTGGAACTGGAAAAGGAAGTAGCGTACTTGAAGTTATTAATGCATTTAGTAAAGCAGTAAATAAAGATATTCCATATAAAATTATGCCTAGACGTGCTGGTGATATTGCAACTAGTTACGCAAAATGTGATAAAGCATTTAAAGAATTGGGATTTAAGGCACAATATGACTTAACAAGAATGGCTATTGATTCATGGAGATGGCAAAAAAACAATCCAAATGGATATGAAAAATAATAAACAATACACAAATGCTATAGATTATCTTAATAAAGAAGTAACTGTAATTATTGATAGAAAAATAGGTTCAAAACATACTAAACATGATATTATTTATGAAGTTAATTATGGTTATATTCCTAATACATTGTCAAAAGATGAATGTGAATTAGATGCATATGTTTTAAATATTAATGTTCCATTAGATATGTTTAAAGGTAAATGTGTGGCAGTTATTAATAGAAAAAATGATATTGAAGATAAGTTGATTGTTATTCCTAATGATGGCAAAATAACTAAAAGAAAAATAAGAAAACAAGTTAATTTTATGGAAAGATATTTTAAATCTAAAATTATTATGAAAAGGTAAGTAAAATGTTAAAATCATTTATTAAAATGTCTCAAGAAGACTATTTTCCATTTACAACTGATGTTATTAAAAATTTTAATAGAATAGATTTTCCTAATAATATAACAATTATAATCGGTGAAAATGGGAGCGGAAAATCTACTTTACTAGAATTAATAGCTGCTAAAGTAAGTTTACCAAGAATAAGTAATGATTCAGCATATAAGGATTATCATTTAGAAAGATCGAAAACTGCAGCAAAAAATTTTTCAATAGTTGGAACCAAAAGCAATGGTTTTTTCTTTCG
>JAVBOS010000102.1:0-23459 GCA_031550255.1 Anaeroplasmataceae bacterium
GTTAAAACTTTATTTAATTCCTTATAAAATTCTTCAATTAATTTAGAATTTTTTCCTAGTTCTAGGAACTTTAAGCATTCAATAAAAATGTCTACACTTGTTTCAATTGCCGTTAATTGATAAATTTTTACAGTCATTAAAAATGTTTTTGATGAAAAAGATATTTCTCCATAGTTGTCATCTTCCCCATTTACTTTAAAACCAAATTTAGTTGAAACATTTTTTACTTCTTGTTTAACTTTTTCATAATTGTTTTTGTACCAACGTGTTTTAAGTAAATCTATTTGTGCTCTTTCGCTTGTTTCTAAAATTCTTGGCATTTTTCTTTTCTCCTTATTTTTTCAATTATTTTATCAATCTGTAAATATGTGTTTTGATAATCTGCATTATTATCAATTATAAAATCTGCTTTTTTAATCTTTTCTTCATAACTCATTTGTGATTTTATTCTTAAATCAGCATCTTCTTTTGTCATTAAATCTCTATTAATTAATCTTTGAAGTTGTGTTTTATAATCAACATAGACTACAACAGTATAATTACATAATAAATTAAATTTACTTTCAAATAGTAATGGAACATCTAAAAAAATTATATCATTATTACTATTATTAATGCTTTTAATTGTTTCTTTTTTTATTATTGGATGTAAGATATTATTTAACTGTTGTCTTTTAACATCATCATTAAAAATTAAATCACCTAATTTTTTTCTATTTATAGACAAATCAGCATTTAAAATATCATTACCAAAATGATTAACTATAGCTATATATCCTTCATTATCAATATTTGTTATTTGATGACTAATTTTATCTGTATCAATAACCTCATATCCTAACTTCAAAAGATAATTTGTCACTGTTGATTTTCCACTGGCAATCCCACCAGTTATTCCAATAACTGTTTTCATTTTGTCTTTAATTTTAACATCTATGTCTTATTTTGTCAAAATTTGTTTTTGACAATTTGGACAAAAGTATGTTCCTCTTCCGCCTACTCTAATCTTTTCTATTACATTACTACAAATAGGACATTTTTGTCCAACTTTCGTATGAACATTTAAATAATTTTGATAGTTTCCAATCACATTTAAACTTGATGTATAAGTTCTAATTGTCGTTCCACCTTGTTCAATTGATTTTGTTAATATCTCTTTTGAATGCTTTATTATATTTTGACAATCATTTAAATCAATATCTTTTCCTAAAGTTTCAGGATGAATATTACATTTAAACAATACCTCATCAACATAAATGTTTCCTAATCCTGCCATTATACTTTGATCAAGTAATAATGATTTAATTGGTAATTTTTTATTATATTTATCCTTTAAATATTCGGGTTTTAAATTTTCATTAAAAGGTTCATAGCCGATTTCTGTAACTGGTGAACTACTAAATAAATTATTCTTATTTTTCAAAGACATTTGTCCAAATTTTCTAACATCGTGATATCTTAATGATTTACCATTTGACAAATAAAATATTACATGTTCATGCTTCTCAATTAAATCGAATGAATCTTTTAAAAAATATTTCCCTTCCATTCTTAAATGGCTAGTAAAATATATATCACCAAGTTCAAACATTAATAATTTTCCCGTTCTTAATACATTTGTAAAAGTTTTATTAGTTATCCCTTTAATAAACTCTTCTACATCGCCTAAGATTATGTTTTTATATAAAACACTAATCTTTGTAACTGTTAATCCAACTAGTTCTTTTGCTAGTACCTTACGTACTGTTTCTACTTCAGGAAGTTCTGGCATCTTAAAACCTATTAAAATGAATTCTTTCTTCTTTATATCTATCTGCTTGTTTTAAAGCATCAATACTCTCGGGATAACCTATAGCACATAAAGAAAATGGTATTAAATTACTTGGTATATTTAAAACTTTTCTTGCCACCTTGATTCTTTCATCATTTGGATAAATACTCACCCAACATGAACCTAAATTCATCGAAGTTGCTTTAAGCATTAAATTTAGTTGACAACATGCCAAATCTTGAGAAATATAAGCAGGTGTTGGTAATGTTTCTAAATCACTACAAACAATTGCGATAATTGTATTACATGTCATTAATGCTGTTGCATGTGTTGAAACATTTCTTAGTTCTTCAATTACTTTTTCATCATCAATAATTACAAAATTCCAAGGCTGTTGATTTCTCGCACTTGGTGCGTAAAAACCCGCTTTTGTTATTTCAATTAAATCCGTACGACTTACTTTTTTAGATGTATCAAATTTACGTACACTACGTCTAACAAAGATTTCCTTCATTATTTCACCTCATACCAGTTTTTACCAAATGAGTATTCCACTTTTAATGGAACATTTAATTTAATAGCACTTTCCATATTTCTAACAATTAATTCTTCCATAAATTTTTCTTCACCTTTAAATATTTCAAAGACAAGTTCGTCATGTACTTGAATTAACATTTTACTTTTTAATTTTTGTTTTTCTATTTCTTTATCAATATTAATCATTGCAATTTTAATAATATCAGCAGCACTACCTTGAATAGGAGCGTTCATTGCTGTACGTTTAGCAAACTCTCTTTGTTGATACATTTTAGAGTCAATATCTGGAATATATCTTAATCTATTTTTAATCGTTCTTACATACTTAAACTCTTTAGCAAATTCAATAGTCTCATCCATAAATGTTTTTATTTCTGGATAAACTTCATAATACTTCTTAATAAAATTAGTGGCTTCATTCACAGTAATATTTGTATCAATGCTTAATCCATAAGCACTAATACCATAGACAATACCAAAATTTACAGCCTTAGCACGATGTCTATCAAGTGGTGTTATCTCTGTTTTACCAAAAATTTCTTTAGCTGTTTTAGCATGGATATCTTCTCCATTATTAAAAGCATCAATTAATTTACTCACATTAGCCATACTAGCTAGAACTCTTAATTCAATTTGTGAATAATCCGCACTAAAGAATACATTATCGCTTTTAGAAGGAATAAACATTTTTCTAATCTTATGTCCTTCTGGTGTTCTTATGGGGATATTTTGCAAATTAGGTTCAATACTAGATAATCTCCCTGTTTGAGTTAAAGCTTGTTGAAAAATTGTATGAACTTTTCCATCTGAATAAATCTGTGCCTCTAATCCTTCTACATAGGTTGAGTATAATTTAGTTAATTGTCTGTAATCTATTATTTGTTCAATTATTGGATGCTTATCTTTTAACTCGGCTAATACTTCAGCATCAGTTGAATATCCTGTCTTAGTTTCTTTAGGGCATTTTAATCCTAATTTTTCAAACAAAATTATACCCAATTGTTTAGGACTAGAAATATTAAATTCCTCATTAGCTAAACGATGTATTTCATGCTCAATAGTTGATATTCTTTTTTGCAAGTCAGCTTTTTGATTTTCTAATTCTATTTTATCAATCAAAACTCCATTATATTCCATTTTAGCTAATACCTTACTTAATGGTATTTCTAAATCTGTTAATAAACTTAATTGTTTCTTTTCTTCTAATTGTTCAATTATTGATTTTCTTAAAATAAATATAGCATTTACTTTTCTAATAACATGTCCATAAACTATTGCCTTATCTGGAATAGTTTTTTTAGCACCTTTACCATAAATTTCTTCTTCATAACTAACATCATTATAATGATAAAAACTGGCCGCTAACTTAAATTCCTCTTTTGCTATACTAGGGTTTAGGATATATGTAGCAAGCAATAAATCAAAATCAACTCCATCAATTTCTAAACCTAAATTTTTTAATAAAACTAGTGAATGCTTATAATCATAAATACTCTTATGATTTTCTTTATCACTTAGAAATAACTGAAAATCAATACTTTGAAATAGTAATTCCGGATCAATTATAAAACTACCTAAATGATTTTTAAGTCCAATTGTTATAAGTGGGGCTTTATGATAGTTATCATCATTAGTTTCAAATAATAAAGAACTATATGGAACTAAAATATTTTTCAAATCAGTAGCTTCAGTTATTTCTTTATAGTCCATTTTTTCTGTAGAATATGTTTTGTTTTTAACAGAAAAATCCTTCAATAGTGAATTAAACTCCATAAATTCATAAAATGTTTTTAATCGATTGTAATCTGGTTCTTTTCTTACTGTATCATCTAAAGTTATTTCAATAGGAGCATCCTGTAAAATAGTAACCATTTTCTTACATTTTAAAGCTAACTCGCTATTATCTTTTATTTTTTGACCTATCGCGCCTTTTATTTTATCAACATTTTCAATAATACCCTCAACACTACCAAATTCTTGAATCAACTTAATAGCTGTCTTTTCACCAACACCTGGAACTCCACTAATATTGTCACTTTTATCACCCATAAGAGCTTTTAAATCAATAAATTGATCATGTTTAATTTCATATTTTTCATAAAATGTCGTTGGTGTATAATCTTCTAAGTCAGACATTCCTTTTTTAGTTAAATGAACAACAGAATTATCACTTACAAGCTGAAGTAAATCTTTATCTGAAGAATAGATTTCAACACGGTATCCATCTTTTAATCCTTGTTTACATAAAGTACCGATAATATCATCTGCTTCGTATAAATTTAATTGATATTGTCTGATATTCATAATATCTAAAAATTCTTTAATATAAGCAATTTGACCTTTCATTTCTTCTGGCATAGCTGATCTTCCAGCTTTATAATCTTCCATTATTTCATGTCTAATTGTTTTTTTACCAGCATCAAAAGCTACTAAAATATTGTCATATTCACTTTTTGTTAGTGTATTAATCATTCTTGCAAAGGCATAAATAGCATTCGTATATTGTCCTTTAGAATTGGTAGTTAGATTACCCATTGCTGCCATACCAAAATAAGCACGATACATTAATGAGTTCCCATCTACTAATATTAATTTCTTCATTAATAACACTTCCATTCTTTTTTTATTATAACATAGTTATAACTATTATTACCAAAATAAAAAATAAAACTACCAAAATTGGTAGTTTTATTATGGTAGTATAATTGGATCTTTAGTTTTATTGCTTTTTTTATATAAAACAATTGTTCTACCAATTTTTTGAACAATCTCAATATTAACATCTTCAAAAATTTCAACTATTTCATCAAATGACATTGTGCAATTTTGTAACATCGATACTTTCATTAATTCATTTTTCATTAAATGATCAACTATGTCATATTTCATATTATTATTTACACCATCTTTTCCTATTTGGAAAACTGGTTTTAATGAATGAGCTAAACTTTTTAAATAACTTTTTTGCTTACTAGTTAACATATATTACTCCTTTTACTGCATTTTGATTATAACATACTATCTAGTATATGTCATTAGTTTTTTCTTTTACTTTGAATGCTATAGACTGCGCTTGATACCAAATTGTCTGGCAATAATTTAGCAGACAGTCTAGCCAATTTAATGGATAGTGTAGGGATAATAATTACTTTCTTTTTATTCATTTTTTTAATAGCATATTTAGCTACATAATCACTTGTTACTCTAGTCTTCATAAATGAAGCATTAGCGCGATCAAAAAATCTTGTTTTTACTGGTCCAGGACATAATGCTCCAATATATACCTTTGATTTAGATTTTTTTAGTTCTTTACTAACACTTTTAGTTAAACTAACAACGTAAGCTTTTGTAGCGTAATATGTAGCCATTAATGGACCAGGTAAAAATCCAGCAATAGAGCCAATATTTAATATATTTCCTTTATTATCTTCAACCATCTTTTTTAAATATAACTTAGTAAGTACATGTAAAGAATTAATGTTTGTATTAATCATGTTTAATTCTTTATTTAAATCTGTTTGAGTAAAAAATCCATTATCTCCAAAACCGGCATTATTGATTAACAGATCAATATCTTGATACTTTTCAAATAGTTTATAACAATTTTCTATTATAGAAATATCGTTACTTTCAATTGTACAATTAATTTTTTCTTTTAACTTGTTTAATCTTTCTATATTTCTACCGATTGCAATCACTTCATATCCTTTTTGAGATAACTGTATTGCTAGTGATTCTCCTATACCTGATGATGCTCCTGTAATTAATGCTTTCATAATATCAACTCCGTTTATATTATACCATTACTTTTATATAAAAGAAAAAGATGTTATCAAAATGATAATCATCTTCTATATTTTATTCATTAAAACATCTAGAATAAATTTCTTTCATTAATTGTTTATCAATAACTACAATTTTTCCTAAATTACCATCAGCACTTGCATCTTCAACTAAATTGTTAAACAAATCACTATTACTTAAATGTTCATCAATTTTCCATTCATTATAAAATAAATTTTTAAAATAATTAATACTCTCTTGAGCTGTTTTAAAATTACCTAATTCTTTACCAAGTAATTCTAAACGATATTTCATCATCTCAGATCTTTCTAAACATACTTCCATCCATTTAGGAAATAACATTCCTAAAGCCATACCATGTGTTACTCCATAATGACTTGTAATCGGGTTACTTAAAGAATGGCAAGTCCAATCAGTTGCTCTACCAGTAGAAAGTAAACCATTTAAAGCTAAACTTGAAGCCCATAATATATTGGCTCTAGAATCATAATCATTAGGATTAATTAATGCTTTATTAGTATTTTCAATAACTGATTTTATTAGACCAATTGACACATAATCTATTGTTGAAGTATTATTTGTTGGTGAAAAATATTGTTCAAATATATGAGCTAAAATATCTAAACTACCAGCAATAGTATGATGTCTATTAACTGTAAAAGTATATTCTGGATTTATAATTGCAAATTTTGGAACAAGTAAAGGTGACCCAGCGCCTTTTTTTAATTTTAATTCATCGTTAGTAACTACTGTATTTTTATTATTTTCACTACCTGTAGCAGCAAGTGTTAAAATTACTCCAATTGGTAATGCTTGCTTAACTGAAACTTTTCCTTCATATAAATCCCATGGGTCATTTGAAAAATATACAGATGCAGCTATTCCTTTGGCAGCATCAATAACACTTCCTCCACCAGCGGCTAATATAAAATCAACATTATTTTGTTTACAAGTTTTAACACCATTTCTAATGCTATTAATTTCCGGATTGGGTCTAACATCACTTTCAAAATAAAGGTTTATATTTAACTCTTTACAAACATCTAAAACAACATTATAAATCCCTAAGTCTTTTATTGAAGACTTACCATAAACTAACAACATATTTTTTACATTATATTCAATTAATTTACTTTTAAGTTCTGATAATGACTTTTTCCCGAAAATAACTGTCGGTGTATATTTAAAATTAAAATCTAACATAATTATCCTCCTGTTTTCTTTATTATACATTTTTATTCATATTAACATTATAAAAAATATAGATGCCAAAAACAATATGACATCTATATTTTTAATTATTTAGTAAATGCAGGAACTACTGCTCCACTATATGTTGTATTAATATAGTCAATTACTTTTTGAGTTTTTAATACTTCAACTAATTTTAAGACTTTTGCGTCATTAACATCTTTTTCTTTTACTGCTAAAATATTAGCATAAGGAGAATTAGTTTCCTTTGATAAAGCTGTTTTTGGATCAATTTTATGTTCCAAGGCATAATTAGTATTAATAATAGCAAAGTCAGATTCGTTTCTATTAGTTGGTATACTTGCAGCATCTAATTCCTTAAATGTTAAATTAGAATTATTTGTTTTAATATCTACAATTGTTGGTGTAATTCCGCAATTATCTTTTAAAGTAATATATCCAAGTGATTGTAAAAATAATAATGCTCTTCCACCGTTTGTTGGATCATTAGGAATTGTGATACTAGAACCAGTAATATTAGCTAAATCAGTTTTTTTACCAGAATAAATTCCGATTGGTTCAATATGTATTTCAGCAACACTTGCTAATTTGTTTTTTGAACTATTTTGTTCATTATATTGATCTAAATAAGGTTTATGTTGGAAAAAATTTACATCCAAACTTCCATCTTTTAAAGCTGGATTTAAAAGTGTATAATCAGAAAATTCTTTGATTGTTAATTTATATCCTGATGCTTCAAAATCAGATTTAACTAAATTTAATAATTCAGCATGTGGTACAGAAGTTGCTCCCACAATCAATTCATTTGAATCTTTCTTTTTACATCCTGTTATATTTAAAACAATTAAAACCGCTAAAACAAATGATAAAACTCTTTTAATATTTTTTTTCATATTCTTCTCTCCTATTTTTTGTTAAATTTTTTGGCTAATAATGTACCACATGCTTGAACTATTTGCACATAGATAACCAAAATAATAATTGTGACAATCAAGATATCACTGCGATTACGTAAATATCCATATCTATTAGCTATGTCACCAAGCCCTCCACCACCAACCATTCCAGCCATGGCAGAATATCCAATAATACTTATAATTGATAAAGTAGCACCTTTAATTAATGAAGGTAAACTTTCCTTAATCAATACTTTAAATATTATTAAAAATAAATTAGCACCAGATCCAATCGCATATTCGATTAAACCTTTATTTACTTCTTCAAAGGCTTGTTCTACAACTCTTCCAACAAATGGAATAGCGGCAATCGTAAGTGGTACTATAGCTGCTGTTCTACCAATTGATGTTCCAACTATAAGTCTTGCTAATGGGAAAACAGCAATAATAATTATAACAAATGGAATGCTTCTTCCAAAGTTAACAATAAAACTTAATATTTTATTTATGACTAATAAACTTTTTTTATTAGTAAACATATTCTTAGGATTTGTTAAATATAACACAATCCCTATTAACAATCCAATTAATAAAGCAAATAAGCTGGATAAAGTAACCAAATACAATGTATCAAAAATTGAAGGTATTATTACTATTTTCAATTCCTCAGATGTTATATGCATGATTTACTTCCTCCACCATTACATTTTTATTCTTTAAATAGTCTATAGCCAAATTAATATTATCCTTTGAACCACTAATATTAATAATTAAGCACCCGACAATATTTGTATTAAACTCTTCTATTTTTCCTGTTAAAATACTTATTTCTACATCTATTGTTTTCATTACATGTGAAATAAGTGGTTTTAAAGCAACTTCATTAATGAATGTAATTCTATATAATTGGCCTTGATTTTTAGTTAATTCAAATGTTTTAGAGTTAATATTTATTTCTACGGTTTCGAAAAATTTTCTAGTAACAACATTTTTACTATTAATATACAAATCGATAACTTTACCAGATTCAACTATTACACCATTTTCTAATACAGCAACCTTATTACACAATTCCTTTACTATATCCATTTCATGTGTAATTACTAACATTGTAATTTTTAAAGATTTATTAATTTCTTTTAATAAACTAATTATTTGTTTTGTAGTCGTTGGATCTAAAGCACTTGTTGCTTCATCACATATTATTATTTTAGGATTATTAGCTAAAGCTCTAGCAATTCCAACTCTTTGCTTTTGTCCACCACTTAGTTGCGCTGGATATGCATCAATTTTTTCTTCCAATCCAACTATTTTTAATAATTCTTTTATTCTTTTATCAATAAATTCTTTATCTTTTTTGGCTACTATTAATGGAAATGCAATATTATCATAAACAGTTGCATTATTAATTAAATTAAAGTGTTGGAAGACTACTCCAATTTCTTTTTGTATTTCTTTTAAATTTTTTTTACTAGTAGTTGTTATATCAATATTATCAATTAAAATATTTCCACTACTTACTGGTTCTAATGCTGAAATACATCTCACTAAAGATGTTTTTCCTGCTCCACTAAAACCGATAAAACCAAAAACATCTGCTTCTTCAATCTTTAAATTTATGTTTTTTAATACTTCGTTATTACCATATCTTTTGTACAACGATTTTACTTCAATCATAGCTACACTTCCTTTACAAAAATAAAAAAATCCCGTCCTAGTAAAAGGACGAGATAACATTCCCGTGGTACCACCTTAATTTACAAACTTTCGTTTGCCTTCTTCAAGTACAAATATACTCTATCGCTTTAACGAGCGAAACACGTCAATGTCTAAAGTTTTCACATTCGACACTGCGACTCTAAGACCATGTTCAATAACTTTTTTAGTTTCTCTTTCACCGGTACGAGAACTCTCTAGGCTAAATTCATCATTTACTCTTCTTTTCATTGCCATTTTGTTAAGATTAAGTTGTGATGATTATATCAATAAAAAAAACAAATTGCAATACCCTTTTTATTTTTTTTATTGTATAATGTAAAACATACGAGGAAGTGTAAGTATGGAACTAAAAGAATATATTATTAATATACGTAGACACATACATAAAAATCCTGAAATTGGTTATGAAACTTATAATACTCAAAGATTTATTAAAGAACATTTACTCAAATTAGGCTATGAGTGTTTTGATGTCATAAATCAGACTGGTGTTGTTGCTAAGCTTAATTTAAATAAGAATAAGACAATTGGACTACGAGCTGATGTAGATGCGTTAAACATTAAAGAACAAACAGATTTGGAATATAAAAGTATAAACAATTATATGCACGCCTGTGGCCATGATGCTCATAGTGCTATGTTACTTGGTGCCGCTAAGTTAATAATTGAAAATAAACATCAATTAAATTGTAATATAACTTTAATATTCCAACCCGCTGAGGAAGGTCCTTTGCCTGGTGGGGCAATCAAGATTATTGGAACTAATCTATTAAATGATGTTAATAATTTTTATGCTTTACATGTAACAAATATGTTTGAAACTGGAACACTTGCAACTAAATATGGGGAATTTTTTGCCTCTCCAGATTTATTTGAAGGAAAAATAATCGGTAAAGGTGCACATGCTTCAACACCGCATTTAGGAATAGATCCAATTTTACCCACTTCTGAAATAGCTTTGAAGTTTAATGAATTGTTTAATGAATTAAATAAAACACAAGATGTTGTTATAACCACTACTCAAATAAACTCGGGAACAGCTAAAAATATATTACCTTCAGAAAGTTATTTTGCAGGAACGGCTAGAAGTTTTAATTTTGAAACTAGAAATCTATTAAAAGAGAAAATGACTGAAATTATTTCTAATACTGCTATAAAATATAACGCAAATTATGAATTTAATTTCATGTTTGCTTATGACCCTGTTATTAATGATAAAAATCCAACTGACTATTTAATAAGCATTGCAAAAAAAGTTATGCATAATATCGTTATTCTTCATAAAAAAGAAATGGTCGGTGAAGATTTTTCTTATTATAGAAAAATAGCTCCAATATCTTTAGCTTGGCTTGGTGTTAAAAAGCCTGAAACTGAATTTATTGATTTACATAATCCTAATTTTACTCTAGATGAAGATTCATTAATTTTTGGTACTAATCTATTGTTTAATTTAGCAATTAATTATAAATAAAAGGCTACTATATAGCCTTTTTTTGATATTTATTTATAGATTTTTGAACAAATAAATAAGCTATAAAGCTTATTATCATTAATAAGTAATATGTGAAAAGTCGCCATAATAACATTCCACCAAATGCTACTGTTGAAGTTACTCCAGAAATTTCAATAAATAGTGTCTTAAATGCTAGTTCAATTCCTCCACTTGCTCCCGGAGTTGGAAACCATGTAACAATTGTAAGCGCAAAAGAAGTCATACCTATAATAAATGCTAATTGATTATATCCTATATTAACATGTAATGCTTTTAAAATGAAAAATGGAATTGAGTAGAAAAATATTAAAGAAACAAATTTTATAAATAAACAAAAGATAAATGTTTTCTTAAATTTTGATAACTCAATGAAAGCCGCTTGTGAATCTAGACAATATTTTTCAAATGATGGTATCTTATATTCTAGATATTTACCAATAAATTTTATTTTGCATAGGATAATTAATAATTTCATTATTCCATTTCTAAATACATTCATAGTTCCTAAGCCAATTATAAGAATCAATATGATTATATTTACCGCAAATCCGATAATTATTAACACTTTCATATTACTGACATAATTAAAATATAATATTAGCGCTAAAGCAGAAAAAATATTAATAACTAATTGCATTATTAGAAAATTCATCAAAAGTAAACCTGTTGATTCTGATGGTTTAACATCAAACTCATTTAATGAATATGCTTGAAATGGTTGTCCTCCACTTGAAAATGGTGTTATACCATTAAAAAAGTATTCAGTAGCACCAATCAAAAACATATATTTAAAACTTATGTTTGTGCCTTTTGCTTTACTTAAAATACATAATGTTAATGGATATATTAAAAAATATAAAATCAAAGCAATAAATCCATATAATAAATATTGCATATTGGCTGTCTTTATTACAGAAAAAATCTCCTTTATATTATTAAAAGATAAAATTAAAATCATTACAAGTATACTTATTACTGAAATAAATATTATTTTTTTTAAGAGCTGATTAAAATTATATTTCATATGCTTTCCTTTTTAGTCTATATAAATATTATCATAAAAACAAAATTTGTCAAAGCATACTAATACTTTTGTATTTGTTAATTTAACTATCAGTATAAAACTCTTTTAATTACCCCACATGCAATCATTTTTCCAGCATTACCTGATGGTTGAGTTGTAAAATCATCAAATGAATCATGTATAATTACAATTTTGTCTATAATTTCTTCTGGGCTAAATGTATCATATAAGATTTTACTATAACTATATATTTTATTTCCTACTATCGGCAATAAATCACCCTTATGATTAGGATGAATACATCCATCTGGATTGTAATGTGAATAAACATTAATATACTTATCATTTAACTCATTACAATTATTCCCATCATGAATATGCATGGCATAAAAAGAATTTTTACATTTTTTACCATCTTTTAACCCCATTATTTTTGTTTCTATAATAACACCTAATTCTGTATTATAGAAAAACACTTCTCCTTTTATTTCGCCATTTAAATTGTTTCCTGATATAATAGCTCTAGCATATGGTTTATTTAAATACTTATTTGCAGCATTATTAAAAATAAAATTCATACAAAACACCTCAATGTAATGTATGAATATTTAATGTTTTTGTTACAAAAGTCTACTTTTTAAGGCTAAAATGACTGTTTGAGGATCAATAATATATTTCAATTTGTAATCTATTAAATTAATAGTTCCAAAAATCAAATGACCATAGTTCTTCTTTTTACATATTTCATTTTGTAATAATTTTATATCCGTTATTAGACCCAGTTCTATTGTTTTTTCTTTTTTTGTTAACCACCCATTTTTAATTACTATTTTATTTATATATAATTCTATTTTCTCAGTTTTAGATTTAATTATATTATAAATTAACAATAAAATTGGTAAAATTAACCAAAAAAATATTGTGCAAAATATTATATAATATTTTATAGACCATAAGCTTCTTTTTACTATAATTATAGGTTTCATTTTCTGCCTCCATATTATCCCAAATGTCCTACATTTCGGACCATGATAAAAGAAGATTTTTTTTGATAAAATGTTAGGTAAAAAGTTGCAAAAAATATCGATTTTTGGTAAAATTTGTATAGTTCTACAAAGTAGAGATTTTGAGCCATTGATATCCGTTTATGTAACAAAATTCATACATTAGGAGGTTTTGTTATGAATTATGGATATGTTAGAGTTTCAACAATTGGTCAAAATATTGATAGACAAATTGAAGAATTGTACAGTTTAGGATTAAATAATGACCAGATATTTATTGATAAACAATCAGGAAAAAATTTCGAACGTGTTGCTTATAAACAACTACTTGGTATTTTAAAAGAAAATGATTTAGTTATTGTCAAATCTATTGACCGCCTTGGGCGTAATTATGATATGATCATTGAAGAATGGACTAAAATTACAAAGGAAAAGAAATGTGATATTTTAGTAATAGATATGCCTTTGTTAGACACAAGACAACGACCCGATAATTTAATTGGTAGATTTATTAGTGATATAGTCCTTCAAATCTTATCTTTTGTTGCTCAAAATGAACGTGAGAACATTATTCAAAGGCAAACTGAGGGTATAAGAGTTGCAAGACTAAAAGGAGTTAAATTTGGAAGAAAAAAATTACCTACTCCAGAAAATTTTGAAAAAGTTGCTACCCTTTACTTAAATAATAAAATTTCAAGTTATAATGCTAGACTTTTATTAGGTGATATGAGTAGAGGAACATTTTATAGAAGAATTAAAAACTTTACAAATAATAAGTAAAAAGGAGCATTTTTGCTCCTTTTGTTATATATTAATCTTTAATTTAAATAAACCATTATAGTTCCACCTTCAGCTATCTTTTCACCTGCTGATGGTATTTGATCTATCACAGTTTCTCCATCACCAATAAACACATAATTATAATAAGGTGATGATCTTAATTTCTTTTTATTTTGTCCAAGTACATCGGGTACTGTATAATACATTTTATCTATATAATAGCGATATTCTTTTTGAATTTGGTTAATTAAATCTTTTTTTATTCCAATTGTAGGTAAAGCCTCTGCAAGAACTTCACCAACAAGCGGAGCTGCAACTACTCCCCCATATTGAATAGTGTTTTTTGGATTATCTATTGCAATATAGCAAGCTATTTCTGGATCATTCATTGGAGCCATTCCTAAAAATGAAATTATATAATTATTTTCTAAGTATCTACCATCCGCTCCAACTTTTTGTGCTGTACCTGTTTTACCACCTATTCTATATCCTTCTACAAAAGCACTTCTACCAGTTCCTCTTGCAACTACAGATTCTAAGGCATATTTTACTAAATCACTTGTTTCATTACTTATTATTTTTCTTTTAATGTTTGGCTTGTTTTCAAAAACAATTTCTTTACTATCTGCAGTTTGAACATTTCCTAAAATATATGGTTTTAATAAATTACCACCATTAACTGCAGCGCTAGCTGCCATAACAAGCTGGATTGGAGTTGTAGAGTTTCCTTGGCCAAATGAAGCGGTAGCAAGTTCTACTGGTCCCATATTAGACTTTTTAAAGATAATACCTTTTGATTCTCCAAGCAAATCTACTCCTGTTTTTTCACCAAAACCATATGCTTGCAGATACTCATAAAATTTATCTAATCCTAATCTTTCTCCTATTTCCATAAATCCAGGGTTACATGAATTTTCAATTACTTGAAGAAAAGTCTCAGTTCCATGCCCTCCAGCTTTCCAGTCTTTAATTCTTGCTCCACCAACTATTTTATAACCAGGGTCATGATATATTTCATCTAATGTGAACTTCTTTTCTTCAAGCCCTGCACTATATGTAACAATTTTAAAGGTTGATCCCGGTTCAAAACTCATCCAAATAGGTAAATTTCTATTATATATTTCTTGCGGATATTGTTGATAGTTCTCAGCGCTAAAAAAAGGATATGAAGTCATCGCGAGAATCTCTCCTGTTTTTACATTTGTAATTAATCCCATTGCTTGATCCGGATTATATCTACTAACTGCATTTGTTATTACTCTATCTAATATGTTTTGAACATCAATATCTATTGTTAAATAAATATCCATACCTGGAGTAGATGATTCGTAATAACTAACCATATCCGGCATTAAATTTCCTTTGGCATCCGTATATATATTTAAACTTCCTCTAGTTGGTTTTAAATAGCTATTATACATATTTTCTAATCCAGCCAATCCATCTCCATCTATTCCGCAAAAACCGATTGTAGCACTTAATGTATCTCCATAAGGATAATATCTAACTGAGTCACTAACTAGATAAATTCCATCTAAATTAGCTTCTACTATTTTTCTTGCTGTAATCTCATCTATTTTTCTTCCTTCTGGTTTTATTAACTCAACGCTTACTTTTTTATTTAAGTGCGCATATATTTTTTCATAACTACATTGTAAGATATCTGCTAAAGTTTGAGCTGTTTGTTCTTTATTTGTTACTTGTTTATTTATGCTAGCTAAAGATAAAGCTAATTTATTTCCTACTATTAATTTACCATTTCTATCGTAAATTTTTCCTCTAGAACTATATACCGCTATTTCTCTTGTCCAAAGATCATACGCTAATGGATCTATTGTATTACTTAAATAAAAAGTTATATAGCCTAATCTTATAATTATTGCACTAAAGGCTAAAATAATTAAATATAAAAATAGAGCTATTCTTTTTTGCATCAAATACTTTTGCATTATATCACCATAAAAACATATGCATTTAGTCCTTTTTTTATCATAAAAAGATGTTATTTGTATTTCAACTTTTCCTTATTTACCAATTTTTAAATATGTAAGATATAATATATAACAGAATAATAAAAATGATTGTAAAACCTTTTAAAACTTTTCCCACGTAAATCACCCTTTAATTTACAACAATTATAGCCTAAATAAGTAGAAAAAATTATATAATTCGTAACATAAAAAAAAAGACTATTTTACATTTAGTCTCTTTTCTTTACATTATTTTATTATTTTCTTTCAATTACGCGCATTTTCGCGCTATGTGAACGATTATTTTCTTTAAGTTCTTCTTCACTCGGAAGAATTACCTTCTTATTTATCAGTCTAAATTCTGTATTATCAACAGGCATTACTGGTAATCTTTCTAAATCTTTATTAGTTGAGTATTCATTAAATATATATTTACAAATTTTATCTTCTAATGAATGAAATGTAATGACAACAACACGACCATTATTATCAAGCATATTTAATGAATCAATTAATGAATCTTCAAAAACTCTTAATTCATTATTTACTGCTATTCTCAATGCTTGAAAAACACGTTTTGCTGGATGTCCTTTTTTACTTAACTCTTTAGCTGGTAACGCAGACTTAATAACATCAACTAATTGAAATGTTGTTTCAATTCTTTTAACCTTTCTAGCTTTTTCTATTGCTCTTGCTATTTGCTTGGCAAATGGCTCTTCAGCATATTTATAAAAGATTCTGGCCAATTCTTCAAATGTATATTCATTTACTATATCAACTGCTTTCAAATTACTTTCTAAGTCCATTCTCATGTCAAGAGGAGCATTATTTCGATAACTAAATCCTCTTTCTGGAATATCAAATTGAAATGATGAAACTCCTAAATCATATAAAATTCCATCAACTTTTTCAACGTTATATTTTTCTTTTAAAATAGCTTGTACATTGCAAAAATTGGATTTAATCATAGTAAAATTAGTTTCACTTATTGCAGTTAATTTAGGAAAAGAGTTAAATAAAGCATAATTATCTTGATCAATACAGTATAAATGACCAGTACTTAGTCTTTTCAAGATTTCACTACTATGTCCTGCACCACCGGTAGTCATATCTATATATATTCCATCTGGTTTAATATTTAATTGTTCTATTGCTTCATTTAATAATACTGTTTTATGCGTATACTCCATGTAGATCCCTCCAATATTTGATATTATAACACAAAAATTTATATATAAGCCCCATAAACAGAAAATAGATGCCTTCTGCATCTATTTCTATTAACTATTCAGCTTTTTTTTCCTTAATAGCTACAACTTGTTTTCCTTTGTAGAATCCACAGTTTGGACAAACTCTATGTGATAATGCTAATTCACCACAGTTTGGACATGTGATCATTCCTGGAACGCTTAAAGCTTGATGAGATCTTCTCATATGTTTCTTTGATTTTGAAACACGACGAAATGGAACTGCCATAAATACACCTCCTATTTATTTAGCAAATCTTTTAAGGATGCAAATGGATTGTTAATCTCACTATCTACAGAACTATCTGTATTTTCATAGTCTAATTCTTCACCTTCACCAACAACTCGCATTGGTTTATTTATTATAACATTTGTTATAACAGCTTCTCTAGTATCTATGGTTTGACCAACAATTAAATTTATATCCTCATCATCTTCTGAATTAGTTGCATATATTTCACTGCAATCTACTTCAATTTTAAAAGGTACTTCTTTTAACGATATTGCAGAAGATAGTGTAAGTTCAATATTAATATTCATATTAACTTGATACTTATCTTTGCCTATTTCTACTATTTCTCCGTTTACATAAGCATTTTTTGCACTTATTATATCTTCAAAATTTGCAAGTTCTTCACTTAAATCAAGTTCCTCAATATAATTATGTGGCATAGGTAACTTACGTAACTGAGCAAGTGTAAATCGCATAAAAATCACCCCAGCATTACTATTATATTGATTTTTGTCACTAAAGTCAATAAAAATATATGATTTACATCATTATAATAAGTAATATTTTATATATTTAAAAATAATGATATAATACTATGGGTGATATAGTGAAAATCGTAGGTTTAATCGTGGAATATAACCCACTTCACACAGGACATGTTTATCATTTTAATAAAGTCAAGGAACTAAGTAATGCCGATTTAATAATCGCCGTTATGAGTTCTTCTTTTACAATGCGTGGAGAAGTTTCTGTTTTTAACAAATTTATTAAAACTAAGCAAGCTCTCCAAATGGGGGTTGACATAATTATTGAATTGCCATTTGTATATACAGTTAACAATGCTAATTTTTTTGCAGATTACTCAGTAAAATTATTAAGTTATATTGGTGTGAATGAAATTTGGATTGGTAGTGAAAATAACGACAATTCCTTATACAAGAAATATTATGATGTTTTAAGAAGTGAAAAATATAATACATTAATTAAAGACTATTTAAAACAAGGCTTATCATATAAAACAGCTTCAAACAATTCTTTTATTGAATGTAATTTAAATGAATTATCTAGTAATGACACATTAGGTTTATCTTATTATGAAAGTATTTGTAATAATAATTTAAATATTTCTTTATATACAATAAAAAGAGAAGGAAATAATTATTTAGATGATACTTTAACAAATACATATTCCTCTGCAAAAGCGATAAGAAATAAAAAAGATAATTTTACTACATTTTTACCAAGTTATGTTTTAAATGATTTTAATCAATTTAATTTCTTAGAAACCAGCAGAATTTTTAACTATCTTAAATATAAAATTATCAATACTTCTATTATTGATTTAAAAAACATCTTTCTAATGGATGAAGGATTTGAAAACAAATTAAAGTCTATTACAAATTATTTAAATTTTGAATCATTTTTTAATTCACTTAAGACAAAGAGATACACTGACTCAAGAATTAGAAGAATGCTATTATATGTGTTATTTAATATAACAAAAAAAGATATTGAAGAAATTAGAAATGAAAATGTAAATTTCATTAGAATATTAGGCTTTAAAGAAAGTGCACGAGAATATTTAAATAAGATTAAAAAGAATATTACCATTTACACAAATATAAAAGATGGAATTAACAAAGTTTTAGATATTGAATTAAGAATTTCTAAAACCTTAGATTTAATTTATAATTTAAATTTATTTGAACAAGAACAAAAAAGACCAATTATTTTAAAATAATGGTCTTTTTTTATTAAATTTCTTCTTCAATAATATCTAAAGCAAAATTATTAACTGATTTATTTTCTCTGATTACTTTTCTAATTGAAGTTACTATTTTTAACTCATCTTCGCTTAACTTTGTTGCGTAAGGAGTTAATTTATATGTTACTTTAAATATACCTAATACTAATGCTGGAACTAAACTTATAACCATTGCAATTGCCGCTGAAGCTATCTTTACAGTTTCTGCCGCAAAAGGTAAAGAAATAAAACTAGACACGTCAATAAAGTAATACGGCAAAGCAAATGCTGCAGCTGAGAATACAACTTGTAATAAAACTAAAGCTGCATAAACTATTTTTGATTTAATAGATTTTAAAAGCGGTGCTTTAAATGAACTAGATTGTGATAATGTATTTCTAACTAAAAGTTCACTGCTTGTCCCATCATTAAATGTAAATGATACAGTTAAAATATCATTAAAGAATTTTCCTCTTTTAGAAATATCTGTTTTTGTATTTACACTAATAATATCTTCATAACGACATTCTTTGGCTTTTTCAAAACTATTTATACCAGTAACATGATCAATATGTGAACTATAAATATATAATTCTTCTTTTCCAAATAAAACACTTGAAATCTCTGAATGTGAATAAAATATTGAATTACTTTTCTTATCATACTTAGAAACATACTTATTCGAATGAGGAAATGCTGACGGATTAAAGAAAACAAATGGTTCGTTATAGCATAAATCATCACTGTTTAATCCAAATGTTTTTAAACACGCTTCAAAAGCATTCTTGTAATCATCTTTAACTATTTTGCGATATTCTTTATTCTTTAAAAATTTTCCAGATATTCTAAATATTAAAAGTATAAAAATAAATAACGAGAAAACAGTCATTGCAATTGCTAAAGGCAAGTATTTTTTAAATTCGTTTTCAAACATAAAAAGATATGTTGTCACTCCAGCAAATAAAACAGTTATAATTAAGAAAAACCAGCGTAATGCATTTGTTTTTTTTGCAAAAAAGTTCATTACAAGTATTTCTCGATTTCTTAAATTTTCAATTTTCATAAAACAATACCTCCTGGGTACCTACTAACACTAATTTATTATAACTTTTTTATTAATAAAATACAACTTTTTTTGTTAATTAAACTTTTCTATTCGTTAAAATTATATAATTATAAATGGCGCATATTGTTTTAGCATCTTTTATTATGCCAGTTTTTATCATTTTTAAGACTTGTTCAAAAGATATTTCTTCAATAATTATTATTTCATCATCATCTAAATTTGTTTTTGTTTTAACAAAATCATCTGTATAAAATAAGTGCAATATTTCTGAACAGTACCCGACAGTTGGATAAACTTGTCCAAGCGAAAACATATTATTAGGATGATATCCCGTTTCTTCTTCAAATTCTCTTTTCGCTGCTTCTATTGGATTTTCATTTAATTCTAATTTTCCTGCAGGAATTTCATAAAGAATTTCATCATATGCATATCGATATTGCTTTTCTAGTATTATTTTATCATCTTTTGTAATTCCTAAAATACAAGCGCCACCATTATGTCTAACTATTTCTCGAAAACTTTTATTACCATTGGGACACAACACTTCATCTAATTCAACATGAATTATTTTTCCTTCGTATATTTTTTTTGAATTTAATTTTATTTCTCTTTGTTCCATAATATTATCACCTATTTTATTATACAACAAATTAGTTATTGATGATATCCTCTTTTTATTTCAACTTCGTATTTTTTTGTAACAATGTCTAGTTCTTCACCTGTTTCCATACTATAACATTTAGCATCGAAAATTGCTGCTTCCATTGTTCTATATTTATTTTCTTTAAATTGATTTTTCGAATCTTCAATAATCCATGAATTATTTTTTTCACAATATTTTATAGTAATTTTTTTAATCATAATAAAACCCCCATAATATTATGGAGGTTTTTCTTTATTTTTATACTATTTCAGTTTCAACGCTTTGTACACCAGCAGATTGACACATTAATTCACACAACAAGTTAGAAAACTTTATTGGATCGCTTAAATTAAGTCCTTCAATTAACAATGCTTGACTATATAATAATTCTGCGTATTGGTCTATACTTGTCTTATCTCTTAAATAAACTTGTTCAATTGCTTTAAATACTTGATGGTTTGGATTAATTTCTAGAATTCTGGTTGCTTTTACACTTTTATTTCCTGTATGTTGTAAAACCTTTTCCATTTCAAAGCTTAATCCATTTTCACTTACTAAACATACAGCTGAATCAACCAATCTTTTTGAAATAACAACATCTTTAACTTCGGCTTTTAAAGATTCTTTAATTGCAGAAATTAAGTTTGCCTTATCTTTTACAATTTCATCAATCTTTTTACTTTCATCTTCATTTAATAATTCAAGATCTCCTTGATTAATTGATTTAAATTCTTTTGAATCATAATCTTTTAAAACTTGAATCATAAACTCATCAACATCATCAGTTAAAATAAGCACATCATAACCTTGTTTTTTTACTAAATCCATTTGTGGTAATTTTAGTACACTATCTTTATCTTTTCCTGCAGCATAGTAAATATACTTTTGCTCAGGTTTCATTTTTTCAACATATTCTTTTAATGCTATAGGTAATTCCTCATTTAAAGTTTTAAAAATAATTAAATCCTTTAATTGATCTTTTTTTGCACCATAATCTTCATAAATACCATATTTAATATTTATTCCATACGTCTCAAAAAATTCACGATATTTTTCTTGTTCATTTTTTTGTATTTTGCTTAATTCTGATATTATTTTCTTTTCTAAATTAGATGCAATTTTATGTAAGCCTTTATCTTCTTGTAACATTTCTCTACTAATATTTAAGCTTAAATCAGAACTATCTACTAATCCCTTAACAAAGCGTAAGTAATCTGGTATTAATTCTTTACATTTATCCAATATAAATACACCTTTTGTATAAAGTTGTAATCCTTTTTCATGCTTTTCGTTATATAAATCAAAAGCAGGTTTTTTAGGAATAAAAACTAATGAATTATATGTGACATTTCCTTCTACATTGAAATGCATTGAAATAAGCGGATCTTGATAATCCATATATTTTTGTTTATAAAAGTCATTCATATTTTCTTCTGAAATGTCACTTTTATTTCTCTTCCAAATTGGTGTCATAGAATTAATTGTCTCTAATACTAATTCACCATCTTCATCTTTTTCATCAACATACTTTGTCACATATGTCTTTATTGGATATCTAACATAATCAGAATATTTTCTAATTAATTCCTTAATCTTATATTCATCTAAATATTCATCATACTCATTTTCTTCAGTGTTTTCTCTTAAATGTAAAACAATTTCTGTTCCTTCTTCAATATCATTACATTCATCAATTGAATAGTTATCTAAACCTTCTGAAGAAAAGATATATCCCTTATTGCTAAAAGGTGACTTTGTCTTTACTTCTACTTGTGAAGCTACCATAAACGATGAATAGAATCCAACTCCAAATTGACCAATTATATCAACTTCTGATTCTTTTCCTGCCTCTAATGACTCAACAAATTCTTTTGAACCACTTTTTGCAATTGTTCCAAGATGCTCAACCAATTGTTCATAAGTAAATCCAATTCCATTATCTTTTATTACTAATGTCTTATTTTCTTTATTTGCTGTAATAACAATTTGATAATCACGTGGTGAAACTTCTGAATTAGTCAAACTAATATAATGATACTTATCAATCGCATCTGACGCGTTAGAAATTAGTTCTCTTAAGAAAATTTCTTTATGTGTGTAAATTGAATTAATCATCATGTCTAACAACTTCTTCGTTTCCGTTTTAAATTCTTTAATTTCTGCCATAATAATCTCCTTCATTTTTAACTATATCAATATTATAATATCAATCGTTAGCACTGTCAATAGATAAGTGCCAAAATATCATTTGTGGATTTATATTTAATTATGTCGAACTTTTAAAATTTTGAAAATATATTGTAGATTTTATTTTAAAT
>JAVBOS010000070.1:0-3888 GCA_031550255.1 Anaeroplasmataceae bacterium
TATTAAAGATGAAAAAGTTATTATAAATGTTGGCTTTCCTTTTGTTAGAAAAGGAATAATTGATTTTTTTGAAATAGCAAGAAAACTACCTGATTACAAATTCATTTGGTTTGGTTCATTACAAAAAATTGCTACAAGTCGTAACGTTTTAAAAGCAATAAAAAATAAACCTGCAAATGTTATAATGCCAGGTTATGTTATGAATGAAGTTATAAAAGGAGCCTTTAGAAGTTCTACATGTTTAATGTTTACTAGTTATGAAGAAACTGAGGGAATTGTAGTACTAGAAGGATTAGCATCTGAATGTCCTATAATTATTAGAAATATCGGAGTCTATGAAGATTGGTTGACTGACAAAAAAAATATATTTAAGGCTACTACAAATGAAGAGTTTATAAATACTATATATTATATAATAAATAATGATACTTCAAATGTTACAGAAAATGGATATGAAATTGTTAAACAAAGAAGTATTGAAAATATTGGATTAGAATTAAAAGAAATTTATTCTAATATCTTAACAAAATAAAAAACTAAATAATCATAAAAAAAATCCTTACTTCATATAATTTAGTAATTAATGTGAAAGTGGGGATTTTTTTGAATGATATCGCGCTAAACAATTTAGCAACAAGAGTAGGTAATGACTTTTATGTTGGAATTGTAGGAAGTGTAAGAAGTGGTAAATCAAGTTTCATAAATAAGTTTTTTGATCTTAAAGTTTTACCATATGTAAATGATGAATTTGTTAAAAATAAAATATTGGATGAATTACCTCAATGTGCTGAAGGAAAAACTATAATGACAGTAGAACCGAAGTTTATTCCTTCCACTACAGTTAATATTAATGTCTCAGATGATTTTAATATGAATGTAAGATTAGTTGATTGTGTTGGTTATGTAATGCCAAATGCATTAGGGTATGAAACTGAAGATGGACCAAGATTAGTTAAAACACCTTGGTTTGATGAACCAATTGCTTTTAAAGAAGCAGCAAATATTGGTACTAAAAAGGTAGTTACTAATCATTCTAATTTAGCAATTGTTTTAACAGCAGATGGAAGCTTTTCGGATTTTTCTAGACAAGAATACGCAAAAGTAGAAGAAGAAATTATTCCACAATTATTAGAATTAGATAAACCGTTTGTTATTGTCTTAAATACTAAGGATCCATTGGGTAAAAAGGCTCAAGGAATAAAAGTAGAATTAGAAGCTAAATATAATGTTTCTGTAGTTGCTGTTAATGTTTTAAAAATGGAAGCTCAAGACTTAAATGAAATATTTGAAAAAGCATTAACAGAATTTAAAATTTCAGAATTAGCAATTGAACTTCCTGACTATGTTGAAGTATTAGATGAAGATATTCAATTAAAAGCAGATATTAATGCTGCAATTAATAGTATGAATACAAAATATAGCAAAGTTAAAGACATTCAATCAATTGTTAATGGATTAAAAGAAACTAATTTATTTAAAGATGTTAATGTAACACTACAAGAACCTGAAACAGGTAGAGCTTCAATTAAAGTAGAATTAGATGATTCAAATTATCAAAATATTATTAATGAAATTTTAGGTAGTGAAGTAGTAACTAAAGCAGATTTCATTAAACAATTATATGAAGGCAAAAAAGCGAAAAAAGTTTATGATAATATTGGTGGAGCTTTAGAAATGGCTAAAGAAACAGGATATGGTATAAGTATTCCTTCTTTAGAAGAAATGAAACTATTGCCACCAACTTTAGTTAAACAAAATGGTCGTTTTGGTGTTAAACTAAGCGCTATTGCACCGAGTATTCATTTAATTAAGGTTGATGTAGAATCAAGTTTTACACCTATTATTGGAAGTGAAGTTCAATCACAAATGTTAATTGAAAACTTAGTAACAGAAGGCGCTGATCCATCTGATGTTTGGAATAAAGAAATCTTTGGCAGAAGACTAAGTGAAATTGTAAATGATGGAATTAAAGCTAAGATATACCAAATGCCTGATAAATCAAAAGTTAGACTTCAAAATGTTATTGATAAACTAGTTAATAATAGTTCTAATGGATTAATTGCTATTATTTTATAAAAACTCAGTAATAAAGCCGTTTTTTTTGTATTTTTCCTTGTTAAAAAACAAATATATTGTTATAATATAATTATTTATTAAGGAGGATGATATTTATGAATAAAACATAATTAATATCAATCGTTGCTGAAAAAGCAAATTTATCTAAAAAAGTTACAGAAGAAACTATTGACGTATTATTTGATTCAATTCAAGAAGTGTTAAGTAAAGGCGAAAAAGTTGTAATTTCTGGTTTCGGAACATTTGAAGTTCGTAACCGTGTTGCTAGAACAGGACGTAACCCAAGAACTGGAGAAGATATCTCTATTCCAGGACAAAAATCTCCTGCATTTAAAGCTGGAAAAGTTTTAAAGGACTTAGTTAGATAAGGAAATAGAGCCTAGGCTCTATTTTTTCTTATAGGAGGTATATATGTTAAACCCGTTTGAGTTAATAATTGAAAATGATATTTTAAAATTAAAAGAATATTTAATGTTTAATAATGTAAATATAATTAATGAAAAAAAAGAAACATTATTACACTATGCCATAAAATTTAATAATATAGAAATCTTAAATTTACTAATTGAAAATAGTATTAATCTAAATGGAATTGATAAAGATGGGAATACCCCTTTAATTTTATCAGTTATATTTAATAAGATTGGATTTATAAAAATTTTGATAAGATATAATGTTGATATTAATATAAAAAATAATAATGGAGAAACAGCATTATTTAAAGCTTGTATTTTAAATAGAGAAGATATTGTTTCTTTTTTAATTTTGAATAATGCAAATACTACTTTAAAAAATGATGCAGATGAAGATATTTATTTCGCTCTTGTTAAATCACAAAATTTAAATATGCTAAAATCGATTGTAAAAGATAAATCATTTATTGATACAAAAAATTATTTACAAGAAAATTTATTACATATTGCGGCTAAAGGTAATTCAATTGCAATATGCAAATATTTGATAGAACAAGGATTAAGTATTCATTCAAAAAATAAATTTCTAGAAACACCATTATTTTATGCAGTAAGAAACGAAAACAAAGAAATCTTTAAGATGCTTATCGAACAAGGCGCATTAGTATACTTAAAAAATAGTTATGGTGAAACGATTTTAGAACAACAAATATCAACACCGTTTCTTGAATATGTTAATATGAAACTATTTGAAATAAATTATTTAGAAAGAATAAAAAAATATCCCCTACACATTGCTGTTTTAAAAGAAGATATTAGTTTAATTGAAGAATATATTAATCACATTACAAAAAACAGAAAAGACGACTATTTGTTTTTGCCAATAGATTATGCGTATCAACTTAAAAATAAAGAAATAATTAAAATGCTAAAGTAAAAAAGTAATATGACATTACAATACTTATAAAATTTGAAAAAGCATGAATTGCAATTGGAACAAAGATGTTTTTATTGCTTCTTAAGTAAACAAGACCAAATCCAAATCCAGAAGTAATGTAAGGAATTGAAATAAATAATTTTAATGCAAAAGATCCTTCAGTAGATAAGGCGTGAATTATACCAAAAACAAAAGAAGAAATAATTAAGGCAGCATATTTATTTTTTATTAAATTAAATGCTGCTTTTCTATATACTAATTCTTCAACAATAGGGCCTAAAACAGTTGTGGAAATCAATAACAAGAAAAAATTAATTGGACCAGAATTTAGTAGTTGGTTAATAAATTTTTGATTTTCACTTGTTGTATCAAGCCCTTGTTCTTTAAAATATAACATGAAATAATTGGATATTATAACTAAAGAGTAGAAAATAACAAAACCAATAAAAAACTGTTTTAAAA
>JAVBOS010000170.1:0-7143 GCA_031550255.1 Anaeroplasmataceae bacterium
CTAGAAATTATTTCAAATGAAGAATTAACATATTTAATATGGTTAAATTTAATTTCTAATGCTATTAAATATAATGTAGAAAATGGCCAAAT
Organism: Anaeroplasmataceae bacterium; assembly: GCA_031550255.1. Taxonomy (GTDB): domain Bacteria; phylum Bacillota_I; class Bacilli_A; order Acholeplasmatales; family Anaeroplasmataceae; genus JAVBOS01. Next base: position 93 of record JAVBOS010000170.1, read on the forward strand.
TACAATAAATTTATGGTATGATGAAGGTTTAATCTTTGAAATAATTGATACAGGAATTGGAATCAAAGAAGAAAATAATATGACAATATATAATCATTTTTATTATGAAGAATATAAAAATAATTCGAATAGTACAGGCCTAGGTCTTAATATAGTAAAAAAGATTGTTGAAAAATTAAATGGTACTATTTCACATGAAAGTATCGAAGGAAAAGGGACTAAATTTTATATAAAAATAAAAGTGAAAAAAATATAGAAATTTAACATTCACTTAACAAATATGATATATAATGAAGTCCGTGTAAGGGAGAGATGAAAATGTTACGTTTAACAAACATTAAGAAAAACTATGTAATGGGTGAAGAAACCGTATATGCATTAAAGGGATTAGATATAAATTTTCGTAAGAATGAATTTGTATCCGTATTAGGACCTTCAGGATGCGGTAAAACTACATTACTAAACATTATAGGTGGATTAGATAAATATACTAGTGGTGATTTAATTATTGCTGGTAAATCTACTAAAGAATTTAAGGATAGAGATTGGGATGTATACAGAAACCACCGTGTTGGATTTGTATTCCAAAGTTATAATCTTATTCCTCACCAAAGCGTTCTAGGAAATGTTGAATTAGCTTTAACAATCGCTGGTTTATCAAAAACAGAAAGAGTTGAAAGAGCTAGAAGAGCACTAGAAAGAGTTGGATTAGCTGATAAAATCAATAAAATGCCTAATCAATTATCGGGAGGGCAATGCCAAAGAGTTGCTATTGCAAGAGCATTAGTTAATGAACCTGAAATATTATTAGCCGATGAACCTACAGGAGCATTAGATACTGAAACTTCAGTACAAATAATGGAATTAATCAAAGAAATTGCTAAAGAAAGATTAGTAATCATGGTTACTCATAATCCAGAATTAGCAGAAAGATATTCAACAAGAATTATTAAGTTACTTGATGGAAACTTATTAGATGACTCAAATCCATATAGTGTAAATCAAGAAAAAGATGAAGTTGAAAAATCAAAAAATGAAATAAAAAATATTAGTAAAGAAAATGCCAAAATGTCTAGCTGGACAGCATTTAAATTGTCACTAAAGAACTTATTATCTAAAAAACGTCGTACGATAATGACTATATTTGCTGGATCAATTGGTATTATAGGTATTTCATTAGTATTATCAATATCATATGGAGTAAAAGGTTATGTAGCAGACATGCAAAACGATATGTTATCAGGTAGTCCAATCACAATAACACAAACTACATTAGATATTAAATCATTAATGAACTTTGCTACGCCGGAAGAAAAAGTTGAAATTATTAAAGATAAGGGTCAAGTTAATATTGATACTTTAGTAAAAACTTTAGTTAAGAGAGCTGAAACAACAGAAAACATGATGATTTCTAATAAAATTGAAAAGAATTTTATTGATTATCTAAAAGCAATGCCAAAAGAATATTTAGCGGCTGTTGTCTTTGATTATGGTCATGATGTAACTAAAAACTTGTATACAGAAGCCACATTTGGTGGAGTTGGAACTCAAAATATGTCTTTGGTTGCAGTTCAAGAAATATATACTTCAATTTTAAAGCAAACTGAATATAAGGATTATGCTAGTTTTATTACAAGTTTAAATAAAGCATTTGCACAATCAGTAAATGATAAAGATTATGTTGAAACACAATATAATATTTTAGCTGGAGAAGTTGCTACTAAAAGAGATGAAATAATGATAGTACTTAATAAAGACCGTCAAATATCAGATCTATTATTAACACAATTAGGATATTATACACAAGATGAATTCTTAAATATTGTTGATGAAGCAACAGGAAAAACTTATAATAAAGATATATTTAAAAAACAAATTTCATATGAAGATATTATGAAAAAAACATTTACTTATTATCCAAATGATTTAGTATATAATCAACAAGATAAAACCACTAATATTTGGGAAGAAAACTTCTTTAGACCATTCACATATAATGCAACTAAAACTGCTGCTATGGATGGTAAAGGTGTTGAATTGAAAATAGTAGGAATTATTGAGCCAAAAGAAGAAATTAAATTTGGATGTTTACAAAGCGGTTTCTATTATACTGAAGAATTGTCTAATTATATTAATGAAGTAAATAATAATTCAGAAATAGTTAATTTCATTAAAAATGAAAATGATAAAGTTTATTCAATGCCGACAGAAGATGGTATAGTTGAAATTTCAAGAGTAAAAGACAATAATATTGTTATAGCATCACAACTTGGTGGTATCAAATACTCATATTCATATGTTTTAAATGAAAAAACAATTTCTTCATCAGGAAATTTATTTGGAAATGATATGTATAAATCAATAATGGCAAGTATGGGAATGGGAAGCGGAGCATCTACTTTATCAGAACTTGGAGGAGCAACTGTACCTTCAGCTATTTCAATTTATCCTTCAAATTTTGAAGATAAAGAACTTGTATTATCATATTTAGATGCATGGAATGATGATTCAAAAGAAATAACAGTAAACAATACTACATATGCAAAGGCAGATAGAGAATTAATTACATATATGGACTCATTATCAATAATCATGGGTATGATTAATAGTTTCATTAATGTAATAACGATAGCTTTAGTTGGATTTACAGCTTTATCATTAGTTGTTTCATCAGTAATGATTGGTATCATTACATATGTTTCAGTAATGGAAAGAGTTAAAGAAATTGGTGTAATTAGATCACTTGGTGGTAGAAAGAAAGACGTTTCATTCTTATTTACTGCCGAAACATTTATGATTGGATTAACATCAGGAGTATTCGGTGTAGCATTTACTTATTTTGCTGGATTTATAATTAATATAATCACTAAAAATGCAATTCAAGCAAGAATAGCCATATTACCTATTCCAGTTGCTTTAATTATGATTTTAATAAGTGTATTCTTAACATTTATTTCAGGAGTAACTCCTTCAAGAAGTGCTGCTAAGAAAGATCCAGTAGTAGCTTTAAGAACAGAATAATTAATAAAAGCATTACATTTTGTAATGCTTTTTTGTATAATATATTTATGGTGATAAAATGGAAAAGAAAAAAGATTTTATAGGGCATAGAATAATAGGTTTTATTTCATTAGCTTTTATTCTAATGTATGTTATTTATTTTATCTTAGTTTTATTTAAGGTTGTTAGATTTGATAGTTTAAATACTACCTTAAGTAATATAGGAGAAAATTCCGATGGTAGTGGAATAGCAATTGGAGTAGGGGTACTAATTGCAGGAATAATGGTACTGTTATATCTATTATTTCTAGTAGTCATTCCAATTATACTTTTAATAACATTTATTACTTATAATCCTTTTATATTGGTTACCATTAGAAGAAGTAAGATAAGAAGAAGTTTTGTATACATAATGTTGCTTTTAATAGTTATTAATCTTCCTTCTAGTGTTATGTTTGAGGATTTAATAATAATTATAGTAAATGCATCAATTATATTATCGTTAATTATATTTTTATATTTTTCAAAAAAGTATATTAAAAATTGGGAAAAAGAATTATTAGAAAATAAAGAAAATTAATGATTACATAAATATTTATAAATTGACACTATATTGAGTAAAAGTGCTTTTTATATTATAATAAATATAAAGAAAATGAGGTATGGATATGGTAGTAAGTGTTTGCGTAGGTTCTAGTTGTCATTTAAAAGGATCATATGATATTATAAAAAAATTTGAAGCTATTATTCAAATAAGACAATTAGAAAATAAGGTTAAATTATGTGGAGCGTTTTGTTTAGGTAAATGTGGAGAAAAAGTAACTGTTAGAATTGATGATGATTTTTATTTTCTTTCACCAGAAGATGATTTAGATGCATTAATAGCTGAAAAATTGGATAGAAAATGAGAGTAATTAACTCGAATTCTTCAAATTGTAAAGATTGCTATAGATGCTTACGTGAATGTCCGGTGAAGGCCATTAACTATAAAAACAATCAAGCAATAGTAAATGAAAAAGAATGTATATTATGTGGTAAATGTACTTTAATATGCCCACAAAAAGTTCAGGTACCTGCTAATGATTTAAGTAATTTAAAACAATTATTAAATAGTGGTAAAAAAGTAATAGCTAGTGTTGCTCCTGCTTTTATTTCTGATTTTGAAGTGGAATCATTTGATAACTTCAAAAGTATGTTAATAGATGCGGGCTTTTATGATGCTGTTGAAACGATAGTAGGAGCCAGATTAGTTAATAAAGAATATGAACAAATATTGCAAAATTCTAATGACTTATTAATATCTACTGCCTGTCCAGTTGCAATTAATTATATAACTAAGTATTATCCAGATTTAATTAAATACTTAGCTCCTGTTGTGAGCCCAATGGTTGCTCACGCTAAAGTAATTAAGAATGAACATCCTGATGCATATGTTGTATTTATAGGGCCATGTTTAGCTAAGAAAGATGAAATAACTTGGGAAGAGACTATTGTTGATTTAGCAGTAACTTTTACTGAATTAGAACAGTTGTTTTTAGAAAAAAACATTAATTTGCTAGAAAAAAATAAAACAGATGCTACTAATGAATATAGTAAAATTAGATTATATCCTACTAGTGGTGGAGTTGTAAAATCTTTAAATAATAAACTTGACGATGTTACATATATAAATATTGATGGTTTAGATAATATTAAAAATATGTTTGAAGAAATTAAAAAAGGTAAATATCAAGATACCTTTATTGAAATATCTGCTTGCAATGGTTCGTGCATTGGTGGACCAGGTAAAATTACTCATGGTAATTATTTAGAATCTATTACAAGATTAAAAGAATATGTAAGAAGAAGACCGGATACCGATTATAACCCACCAGTTGGAACATTTAATTTAAACAGAACTTTTGAAAAAAACATTCCACATAAATTAGAACCAAGTGATTATGAAATTAGACAAATTCTAAAACAAGTTGGTAAAGAAAATATTAATCAAGAATTAAATTGCGGAGCATGTGGTTTTAATACTTGTAGAGAAAAAGCAATTGCTGTATATAACGGTAATGCTGAACTGACTATGTGCCTTCCTTTTATGAAAGATAGAAGTGAATCTTTATCTGGTATTATTATTAACAATAGTCCAAATGCTATTGTATCATTTGATGGTGAATTAAGATTACAAGCAATAAATCCTGCAGGATATGAATATTTAGAAATACCACAAAATTTAAGTATTGCTAACATTGATATGAAAAAATATATTGATTTATATGATTATGAACTTATGATTAGTGGCGCGGTAAGTAAAGAATTTGTTAAAAAGAAAATCACTATAGAAAGATTAAATAAATATTTTGATTTATCGATTGTCTACGTAAAAGATATGGATTTTATATTTGGTATATATAAGGATATTACAGATACAGAAACAAAAGAAAAATTTTTACAAGAAGCTAGAAAAAACACAATTATTACAGCGAATGAGTTAATTGATAAACAAATGCGTTCAGTACAAGAAATTGCTTCATTATTAGGAGAAACGGTTGCTGAAACAAAGATTGCCTTAACTAATTTAAAGAAAGTCATGGATAATCCAAATGAATAGCGAAAACGAACTATTTATAGATTGTGCCTATACTTCTTTAAATAAAAAAGGTGAAGAGTTGTGCGGAGATAAAGTTGAAATAATTAAAGCAGATAATCATGTGACAATAGTTTTAGCTGATGGTTTAGGAAGTGGAGTAAAAGCTAATATACTTGCTACACTTACATCTAAAATACTATGTACAATGTTATCTAGAGGCGTTTCAATAGAAGAATGCGTTAATACTATTATTAACACATTACCTGTTTGTAAGGTAAGAAAAGTAGCATATTCAACTTTTAGTATTGCTCAAATTATTGGCAAAAAATGTTATTTAATACAATATGATAATCCACAAACATTAGTTTTTAGAAATGGTGAGTGTTTTGATTATCCTTATACTACAAGAATGATAGATGATAAAAAAATTATTGAAAGCTCATTTGAAATAGAAGAAGGAGATTCTATATTCTTGTATAGTGATGGAGTAATTCATGCAGGTGTAGGTAAATTTTTTAATTTTGGCTGGACATTAGAAGAAGTTAAAAAACACACCGAAATATTTTATAATAACAATTTTACAGCAAAAAGTTTAGCTTCAATGATTGCAGCTTCATGCTCACAATTATATGATGGTTTACCTGGTGATGATACTAGCATTGGTGTTATAAAAGTAAGAAAAAAACATAATTTATCAATTATGGTCGGCCCTCCAGTAGATAAATCACTTGATGATGAAATGTGTGAAAAATTTATGTCGTTACCAGGTCATAAGATTGCCTGTGGTGGATCTACTTCACATGTTATAAGTAGATATCTAAAACAAGAGGTAAATACCGACCTAGAATATATTGATAAAGATATTCCTCCAATTGGGACATTAAAAGGATTAGATTTAATTACAGAAGGTAGCTTAACGTTATTTAAAGTATTAGAAAAAATGAGAGAGTTAAATAAAATTAATTCGATTGATTTTGATTTCACAAATAGAAATGATGGAGTTTCTTTATTAATAAAATATATTGTAGAAAAGGCTTCATCAGTGCATTTTTTAGTAGGAAGAGCACTAAATCCAGCTCATCAAAAATTTAATTTCCCGATAAACTTTAATTCTAAATTAAAAATGATTGAAGAACTAATAAATGAAATTAAAAAGTATGGTAGAGAAGTAACTGTTGAATACTTTTAAAAAAGACATAAGTTTTAGATATGTCTTTTTTCTTGCTTATTTGTCGTTTATATTATAAAATGTATTTATTATAATAATCAAAATTATAAAGAAAGGTGATAATATGATAGATACAAGATTATTAACATTACTTACATTAATGGAAACAAAAAACTACACAAAGACCGCAGAAATATTATATATTACACAACCAGCTGTAACACATCATATTAAATCTTTAGAAAAGGAAAATGATATTGCTTTATTTAGCAATTCTAAAACTTTTAAACTTTCACATAATGGGC
>JAVBOS010000088.1:0-4268 GCA_031550255.1 Anaeroplasmataceae bacterium
GTAGAAATTAAAGGGTCAGGTTTTGCTTGGTGGAGAGTACATACATTAAATATTAATTCTGCGAAAATGAAAATTGACTGGTCATTAAAAAATATGAAGAACTTACGTACAGTAAACATTTATTCTAACTATGTATACTTCGGAAATATTGCTGCTGATTTAGCTGCAAATGAAACAATTAAATTCAACCTTTATGCAACAGGTGGTGTTGCAAATGATCATTTTGGATTCTATCATGCTGGTGCTGGAGAATATTGCGGTAGTACTATAGAATTTTATAGTAAATTTGCTGGAGATATTAGTTGGCATATTGGTGAATTTGTTCATAATAAAGAAAAATTCTCTTCAAAAGTATTAGGATAATTAATTTTTAGTAAATTAAGCAAATCTTTTCATAGATTTGCTTATTTATTAACTATATAAATAAAAATAGATTTATATTAGAGGTATAAAAATGACTAAAGAAAAATTAAAAGAATTACTAAATAAAATGTCATTAACTGATAAAATATATCAACTAATTCAAATAGCAAGTAATTTTTATACAGAAGATGGTATGAAATTAACAGGTCCAATAGAAGAACTAGGAATTAATGAAGAAATATTATGGAATTCTGGCAGTGTTATTAATGCTAAAGGTGCAAAATCAGTAAAAGAAATTCAAGATAAATATTTAAGTAAAAATAAACATAAGATACCTTTATTATTTATGGCAGATGTCATCAATGGATATAAAACAATTTTTCCTATTCCAATTGCCCAAGGGTGCTCATTTGATGAAAAAGCAGTTTATGATATTGCAAAAGCTTCTGCTAAAGAAGCAACAACAAGTGGATGTCATGTAACATTTTCGCCAATGGTTGACTTATGTAGAGATTCTAGATGGGGACGTGTTATGGAATCTGCTGGTGGAGAAGATCCATATTTAGGAAGTATCATGGCTAAAGCTACTGTTGAAGGTTATCAAGGAAATAATATTAAAGATAAAAATAGTATTGCTTCTTGTGTAAAACACTTTGCTGCTTATGGTGCTGGTGTTGCAGGTAGAGAATATAATAGTGTTGATATGAGTAGAAGAGAATTATTTCAAAACTATTTGCCACCTTACAAAGCAGCAATTGATGCTAAAGCAAGTATGATGATGACTTCATTTAATATTATCGATGGAATACCTGCTACTGCAAATACATGGTTAATGAAAGATTTATTACGTAATAAATGGAAATTTGATGGTGTCTTAATTTCTGATTATTCTGCTATAAAAGAAATATTTGTTCATGGTAATGCAAAAGATGAGAAAGAAGCTGCAAAAAAAGCTTTAAATGCAACTTGTGATATTGATATGATGACTAATTTATATACTAATAATCTTTATTCATTAGTGAAAGAAGGTAGTATTAAAGAATCTCAAGTTGATGATGCTGTAATGAGAATATTAACATTAAAAAATGATTTAGGTTTATTTGAAAATCCATATAAGGATGCTAGTGAAATAGAAGAACAATTAAATCATTTATCAAAAGAAAATCTAGAATTATCAAAAGAAGCAAGTGGTAAAACTTTTGTTTTATTAAAAAATAATAATATATTGCCACTTGATAAAAATAAAAAAATTGCTTTAATAGGGCCACATGTAAATAATAAAAATATAGTAGGTAACTGGTCAATATTTGCAGATAAAAATTCTGTTAAATCTTTAAAGGAAGCTTTTCTAGAAAACTATAATGAAGAATATTTGAAAATATTTGAAGGATGCAATATGCTAGCTTCATTTGAATATGATCCAATATTTACTAGTATTGGACAATCTCCTTTAATAATTGATAATGAAGAATTGGTTAATGAATTACTTATAAAAGAAGCATGTGAAGGCGCAATGGATGCTGATGTTATTGTTTTAGCAATAGGTGAACATCAAAGACAAACCGGAGAAGCTTGTTCAAGGACTAATCTAGAGATACCTTACTACCAACAGAAGTTATTAATTGCTTTAAAGGCATTAAATAAGCCTATTGTTACTTTACTATATAATGGAAGACCACTAGCCATAAAAGACGTTTTGGATAGTTCTGATGCAGTATTAGAGGTATGGTATCCAGGTACGAATGGAAATAGTGCAGTAGTTGATACATTATTTGGGAAAATTAATCCTAGTGGCAAATTAAACATGAGTTTTCCTTATAACGCTGGACAATGTCCAATTTATTATAATCACTACCAAACAGGTCGTCCTCATATTAAAGATGAAAGATATGTATCAAGATATATTGATGCTCCTACTAACCCATTATTACCATTTGGATTTGGATTATCTTATAGTAATTTTATATATAATAGTATTAAACTAGATAATAATATCTTAACTAAAAATAATAAGTTAAATGTTACTGTTTCAATAACTAATGATAGTAAATATAATGGATATGAAGTAGTACAATTATATATCCAAGATGTGTATGGTAGTATTGTAAGACCAGTAAAAGAATTAAAAGGATTTAAAAAAGTCTTTTTTAATGCAAATGAAACAAAAGAAGTTTCATTTATATTAAATACTAAAATGTTAGAATTTTACGATAATAATTGTAAAAAGATTATTGAAAATGGTTTATTTAAAGTTTATATTGGTACTAATTCAAGAGATGTTTTAGAAACTGAATTTGAAGTAATATATTTAAATAATAAAAATTAACTTTACATTTATATTCTTCATTTAAATTATTTAAATATTAATACTAGTAGAAAATTTATGAGTACAAAGAAACTGGCTACAATTACTATACCTTTAATATTAGTAAACTTTTGTTTAATAATTACATTGGCAATAATTTACTTTCATGCAGAAATTAACACAAAAGATGAAATAGAAACAGTAGAAACTTACACAATTTTTGTTGGAACAAATGATAAAGATACCTTAAAGGCTGAATTTTCAATTGAGATAGCTGCAGAAAAGGTTAATTTAATTTCTAAAAAGTATATTAACGGTTTTACAAGGCTTGATGCAGAGGGATTTTGGGTCAATGATAATGGAAAGCTTTTCATGTAGAAAACATTAGTTTATAGATTTTATGGGACTAAGGAAAATATTACAAATAGTATAATGGATGAAATATTAATTGAACTTAATCAAGAATCTATTTTACTAGAAACTTCTAAGAGTAATATTAATTTTTATGGTGGTAAATAACTATAAAAATATTGTTGAACACGCCGATTATTTAGCCAATATTCACGTTAGAAAAATGTACATATAAATTTACTAAAAAAAGGGGCTGTAAAGAAATAAATTTCTAATCAAGAAATTTAAGACTTTATTGTTAAAGATGTGTTTATGAGTATATATACCAACGTTAATAATGATAATTTAACAAGAGGTCAGAAATGGGGAAGTTTTGGGGCAGATTTGGGGTACATTGCGGCTAAATCAGCAGTAACATATTTTACAGGACTGGGTGTTGGTAAAATTGCAGTAACAGCAGGTACAGCAGCGGCATGTGCATCAATAGGAGGTACAGTGCTTGGTGCGACAATAGGACTAACAGGTGCTATTTTCATTGGACTTGGAGTTGCCATTGTTGTTGGAGTTATTGGAACCATTGCAATTATATGGTTGACTGATAAATTAGATGATTGGTGGGACAATCAAAAAAGAAAATGGTTAAATTAGAGTGATTTAAGGAAAGGGAAGTAAAATATGAAGAGTAAAAAAGTATATTTATATGGAATTTTTATTAAAATTATAAGTATTTTATCAATTTTAATATTTGATTATGTATTTATTTGGTCAATACTAGAAGATAATGTTTCTGTTGAATATATATTAATAATTTTAATAATGTTTATATTTACTATATTTGTTTTTTTAAATAATTTTTGCCATTATATCTATTATAATAAAAAAACTAATAAAATTATTATCTCACTATCAATCAGCAATAAAAATAAGATTATTAGGAACCTAGATACAATAAATAAAATTGAACTAGAATTAAAAGATAATGGATTTCAAATTGTGTTAATTCACAAGCAGGGAAATTATCGAGAAAATGTATTTTATAGATTTAATAGATTTTCATTTGTTGAAAAAATGCAATTGAAAAGGGTTAGTAGAAGTTTAAATAAATATAATCAATTATTATTGGACTAATAAAGGGTTATATGAGCAGACAAAGTATCAACTAAAGCACCTGCTACAGCATTAGCATTATTATGGTTAATATTAAATAAAAAGAAATAATTAAACTGGAGGAAATAGATATGCGTTTATT